>NZ_JACESD010000007.1:0-82662 GCF_013911995.1 Euryhalocaulis sp. | reverse complement strand
AGAAAAGCGGCATGTTTTCCGGGATGACCTTGCGGACGGCTTTGACGATTTCCAGCGGGAAGCGCATCCGGCCCTCAAGGTCGCCGCCCCAGCGATCGGTTCGCTGATTGGCCAGCGGGGACATGAAGCTGTGGATCAGATAGCCGTGCGCGCCGTGGATCTCGACATAATCGAACCCGGCGCGGATCGCCCGCTTCGCAGCGTCGACGAAAGCCTGAATCAGGTCCTCGATTTCCGCTTCGCTGAGCGCCTTTGGCGTCGGCCAGCCATCGCGCAGCGGAATGGCGCTGGGCGCGACCGTTTCCCAGGCCTGCTCCGGCCCGGCGCTGGACAATGGTTTTCCGCCTTCAGCGGGCGGGGTGGAGCTTCCCTTGCGGCCGCTATGCGACAACTGGATTCCAACCGGCACGCCCTGCGCGTGATAGATATCGGCAATCGCGGACAGCCCCTTCTCCTGAGTCTCGTTCCAGAGGCCCATACAGACCGGGGTGATGCGGCCATCGCGCGTGACGCCCGTCGACTCGACCATGGCGCCGCCTAGACCGCCCAGCGCGAAACGCGAATGGTGCGCCGAATGCCACGGCGTCGGCGCGCCTTCATCGGAGGCGTACTGGCACATCGGCGACAGAAAAACCCGGTTGCGGAAACTTGTCCCGCGCACCTGAATAGGCTGAAACAGCGGCGGAATCGTTTCGTTGTTACCGGGCTTTTCCACGTCGTCTCCTTGAATGGTTCGCGCCCGCGAAGGACTGAAAAATAGTTCGCAGGCGCGCTATTGGATTTTGCGAACTTTCGTTAACATAGCGAACATTTTGGAACAATCAGCCCCCGGACCTCTAATTTTCCATTCTCCATGACATACGACGTCATCATCATTGGCGGCGGGCTGACCGGCAGCGCCGCGGCGCATTATCTGGCGCTGGACGGCGTCCCTTCGCTGTTGCTGGAACAGGCGGACCTCAACAGCGCCGCATCGGGCTTCAACGCGGGAAGCCTGCATCTCCAGATTCCCCACGACCCCTTCATGGAGCTTGGCGATGACTGGGCGCGGCGCTTTTCCGCGATCATACCGCTCTTGCAGGATTCCATCGCGCTATGGGAACGCGCGGGCGAAGAAACCGGAGAAGACCTGGAAATTCGAACGCCGGGCGGAATCCTGATTGCGGATACGGACGCGCAGATGCGCGACTTGGACCGCAAGGCGCAGATTGAGCGCGCAGCCGGGTTGGCCCCCGAAATCCTCAGCGCCGCGGACCTGCGGGACCGCATGCCTTATCTCTCGAACCGGCTGGCGGGCGGGTTGTTCTGCGCCGGGGAAGGCAAGGCCAATCCCCTGATCAGCGGCCCCGCCTTCGCGCGGGCCGCCGCGCGCAACGGGGCGGATATACGGCGCGGCGTGCGCGTCAGGCATATCGAACGGGAGGGCGGACAGTACGCCGTCCATACAGACCATGACGTGTTCCGCACGCGCCATCTGATCAATGCGGCCGGCGCGGCGGTCTCCGACATATCCGAAATGCTGGGCATGCGTCTGGATGTCCAGAAATTCCCGATCCAGCTGAGCGTCACAGAACCCGCCGAACCGTTCATCCATCACCTGGTCTATTCCGCCGGTCAGAAGCTGACCCTGAAACAGACCCCGCTGGGGACCGTGTTGATTGGCGGCGGCTGGGAAGCTGACCTGGACAGCCAGGGCCGCCCGGTCGTCAATCCGGATTCGCTGGCGCGCAATCTGGGGGTGGCGCTGAACGCGGTGCCCGATCTCGGTTCGCTGAACCTGATCCGCACATGGGCGGCGTTCGTGAACGGCAACGCCAGCTGGATGCCGATTATCGGCGAACCGGCGCCGGGCTATTACGTGTCCTACGTCCCCTGGATCGGGTTCACCGCCGGCCCCATGGCCGGCCGCATCGCCGCCGACATGGCGCAGGGCAAGCCCACCGAAACCCGCGCGGACCTCAGTCTTTTCCGTCCATAAGTCCCGCGCTTCTAGTGACGCAGGATCTTGCTGACAAAGTCGCGGGTGCGCTGTTCTTTCGGGGCGTCAAAAATCTGCTCCGGCGGTCCAACCTCGACCACGCTGCCCGCGTCCATCATGGCCACCCGGGTGGAGACTTCCTTCACGAAGGACATCTCGTGAGAAACGATCAGCATGGTGATGCCGTCCCGGGTCAGGTCGCGGATCACGTCCAGAACCTCGTTCACCCGTTCCGGGTCCAGCGCCGAGGTCACCTCGTCCAGAAGCAGGATCTCCGGGGCAAGCGCCAGAGCGCGGGCAATGGCCACGCGCTGTTGCTGGCCGCCTGAAAGCTCGTCCGGATAGGCCTGATGCTTGTCGCCGATGCCCACCCGGTCCAGCAATTCGGTCGCGGTTTTTTCCACCGCGCCCTTGTCGCGCTTCTTGATCTTCAGGGGAGCGACCGTGACATTCCGGAACACGTTCATGTTCTGGAACAGATTATATTGCTGGAACACGATCGCCATCTTGTCCCGGAGATGCCGCAGGCTCTGGCGGTTTCGGTAATTGATCTCCTCACCGTCCAGCTCGACCGTGCCCATGCGCGGCGGCGTCAGGCCGATGAGCGAGCGCAGAAGCGTGCTCTTTCCCGAGCCCGACGGCCCGATCAGGCTCACCACCTCGCCCCGGTCGACCGACAGGTCCACCGATTTCAGGATATCGTCCGCCCCGTAGGAGCAGTGAAGATTACGTATTTCGAGATGTCCCAAGTCGGGTCTCCAGATGCGCGCCCAGCCGGCTCAGCGGATAGGACAGAATGAAATAGGCGACAAGGATCGCGCCAAAGCCCAGCAGCGGCGAGAATCCTTTATTGACCAGTATCTTGCCCGCATAGGTCAATTCCACGACGCCCAGTTGGGAGGCGAGCGAGGTGTCCTTCACGAACATCACGATAAAGGCGACGGCCGGCGGCAGGATCACTTTCCAGGCCTGCGGCAGGATCACCCAGACCAGGGTCTGGCCGGGGTGGAAGTTCAGCACTTCGGCGCTTTCCATTTGCTGGCGCGGCACCGATTCCAGCCCCGCGCGGATAATCTCCGACAGGAAGGCCGTGGACATCAGGCAGACCGCGACGGTCGCAATCGCCAGCAGGGACGCGCCGGAATAGATAGGCTGTATGAAATACAGAACGATGAACAGCACGACGAGAAACGGGATCCGGCGGAACGTCTCGACATAAAGAATGGCCGCGTAGCGTGCGGGGCGCAGCCAGGTCGCGCTGGTCCGCCGCAGAACGGCAAGGCCGAGACCAACCGTGAAACCGATGGAGCAGCCCACCAGCGTCATCAGCAGCGTCCGCCACATGGCGCCCAGCACGAACATCAGATTGTAATAGGTAAAGAACCGCGGCGCTTCCTCGATAATCCTCTCGAACATCACATCACCTTCGCTTTCACCCGGAACACGGTCCGGCCGATGAAGGAGAGGAAGAGGCTGGCGATGATGGTGAGCAGGATATAGATGCCCGCCGTCACCACGAAGGTCTCGATCGTCCGCAGATTGCTGGTGCTGATATTGATCGCGCGGCCGGTCAGTTCCTCGACCGCGAACAGCGCCGCGATGGAGCTGCCCAGCATCAACCAGACAAAGAAATTGGAGAGCGGCGCGAACAGCGTCTTGGCGACATGCGGCAGCATGACATAGCTGAGCACCTGCAGCGGCCGCATGCCGATGGTCAGCGCCGCCTCGATCTCCGCCTTGCGCACGGAAATGATGCCGGCGCGCAGGATGTCGGTCAGATAGGCCGCCGAGTTCAGCACCATGCCGATCAGCACCGCGGTCAGCGGGTTCAGGACGATTCCCGCTTCAGGCAGCGCATAGAAAAGAAAGAAAATCTGCACCAGCGCCGGCGTGTTGGTGAAGAACACCACATAAGCGCCAATCGCGCCGCGGGCGATGGCACCGCCATAAACCTTTCCAATCGCGCCAAATATGCCGAGAAACGCGCCGCCCCAGAACGCGATGAACGCGATCTGGATGGTCAGCCACGCGCCGCCCAGAAGATAGGGACGCTCCGTGAAAACCTTGGCGAACTGAAAATCGTATTCCATGCGCGAACCGCCCTCCCCGCCGGTTTCCGCCGCTCAGCGAACGGCTAGCCGGCCAGATCTTCGGGCTTGATCGGAACGGTCATCTCCCCGCCATACCATTGCTCCCACGTGGCGTTCACCACGCCGCTGGAATGCAATTCGCGCAGGACTTCGTTGACCTCCTGACGCAGCGCGTCATTGCCCTTGGCAACGCCCACGGCGCAGAACTCGACCAGGATCGGATCGTCCAGGACGACCCAGTCTATATTCTTGTAATTCTTGGTGAAGCCGATGAAGAAATCGACATTCTCCACCATCGCGTCGGCGCGGCCCTGCGCGATGGCGCGCACCACGTCCGCATTGCCGTCGACCAGAAGTTTGCGCGCCTTGGGCAGCCTCTCTTCCAGCACCGCGACCGAATTATTGCCGCGCATATTGGATAGCGTCACGTCCTCGCGATTGAGATCCTCATAGGAGTCGACGTCCAGTTCCGCGGTCGTCAGCACGCCCATCGCTTCGGTATGCAGCGGTATGGTGAAATCGATCACTTCCTGGCGTTCGGGCGTGCGCGTCAGCGCGCCCAGCGACAGGTCGATCCGTCCCGATGTCAGGAACGGCACGCGCTGCGCCGCTTCGGTGGGCACCAGCTCCAGCTCCCGCCCCATCCGGTCGGCGATGGCCTGCGCGATATCCACGTCGAAGCCCTGAAGCTGGTTCTGGTCGCCGTAATAGCTCATCGGGGGAAAGTTCGGATTGACGCCGACGCGCAGAACTTCCGCGCCATTTTCGCCCGCGGAATCGCCCGGGTCAGAGCAGGCCGCCGCAAACAGAGCGAGGCTCAACGCCGCCAGTCCCGCAATCAATCGAACGACCATGTTTCCGCCACTCCCCATTCCAGCCCCTGCCGCAAATTCCCGGATTTGCGCTTGCCGGGTTTTATCAACCCGTTGCAGGGGAGACTGGAAAATGCCCCCGTCAGGGTCAAGTAAAAAGTTCACAGTGCGAACGATTGGTCGCAAATATGCGCACTAATCCGATTTCGCGATCTGCCGGATGGGAACGGGCTTGAACGGGGCCCGCGGGGCGAAATGCTGGCGGTCATCGCGTTCGGCGGGCGCGGCGCCCCGGTTCCTCATCTCCGCGATTACCCCGGCGCAATAGCGCCCCTGACAGCGCCCCATCCCGGCCCGCGTCGCCTGCTTGAACGCGCCCGGCCCCGAATTGCCTTCTTCAATCGATTCCGCCAGACGCCCGCGGCTGACTTCCTCGCACCGGCAGATCAACGTGTCGTCCTTGGCCAGCTGGTCGGTGATGACCGGCGCGGCGTAAAGCGTCCACAAGGCGTTCTGGAAGCGGCGGTGACGGTTCAGAGCCCGGCGCGACGCGGCAAGCGCCGCCCCGTCCACCGGCCTGTCCAGCGCCGCGGCTGCATCAGCCCCGGCGAGGAAGCCCTGGCTCAACGCCACGCGCGCCCCGCCCAGCCCGCCGCCATCGCCGACCACATAGACGCCGTCGACGGACGTCGCCCCGTTATCTTCCCGCCTCACGGTCAGCGCCTTGCGCACCGGGTCATAGTCGTGCGCGCAGCCAAGCGAGCGCGCCAGCTCGCTCTGCGGCAGGAAGCCATAGCCCAGGCACAAAGCGTCCACGTCATGCCAGGTCTCCGGCCCCGCCTGCCGGCCATCGGCGTCAATCGGCGCGATGGCGGCGCGCCGCACGCGCCCTTCGCCTTCGGCGCGGACCACGGCGGATCGATAGATCATCGGCACGCCGGCCAGGCGCAGCGCCGCCACATGGCCCAGCCCCTCGCGCATCAGGCCGGGTGCGGCCGCGGCCATGGCCGCCACCTGCCCGACATCGCCAATGCCCGGCGCCGCAGCGGTTTCCACGACCGCAACGACATCGACCCCCGCCCGCGTAAGCTCCCGCGCCAGCTGGATATTCAGCGGTCCGTTGCCGGCCACCAGAGCACGCCGGCCCGGCGAGACCTGCGCGGATCGCAACAGCGTCTGCGCCGCCCCCGTGGTGATGACGCCCGGCATCGTCCAGCCCGGAAACGGCGCGCTGCGCTCATAAGCGCCCGGCGCCAGGATCAGCTTTTTCGCCGCGATGCGGTAGCTGGCTTCCGGCGTCGCAACGGCGACATCGCCCGGTCCGAATATGCCCCAGACCGTGCCGTCAAACAGGAAGGTTACGCCCGCGGCTTCCGTATCGCGGAACAGCGCCCGGCCTTCCCGGAACTGCTTGTCCAGCCGCGCTTCGTCGACGCCAAATCCCGATCCCGGCTGCTTGAAATACTGTCCGCCCGCCTTGGCCCGCTCATCCACCACCAGCACCTGCAAACCGGCTTCGGCGGCCGTCTTCGCCGCCATCAATCCCGCCGGCCCGGCGCCGATGACAAGAAGGTCGGCAGCGGTTTCGCGGTGATCCGGCGCGGCGGCGTCCGCCCCGCGCGGCGCGCGCGCCTTGGGCCGTGCGCGGCGTATGTCGGCGCCGTCCCGCACCGGCTCCAGACAGGCGCGCTTCAACACGCCATCGATCTCCACCAGGCAGTCGCCGCAGACGCCCATGCCGCAAAACGGGCCGCGATCCTCGCCGCCGCGGGTCGAACGGAAACGCCATTCGCCGGCGGCGATCATGGCCGCGGCCACGGTCTCGCCGGGATAGGCGGCCAGCGCCGCGCCCTCGAAAGAGAGCGCAACGGTCTTTTCACCGCGTTCAACGCCATCCAGCCTGACGCGCATCTGAAATGATCTCCCTGCCCCGTGAGCGGCTGATTTGCCGCCCTGCAAACTCTTTACACAGAGTACATAAGGTCGCACACCGAACAAAACGATCTCGGGAGCCTATGACAGTGCAACAGGACGCCAACCCGGAACACCGCCCCGCCGCCATTATTGGCGGCGGCAGCATCGGCGTATCCTTCGCCGTATCCCTGCTGTCCTCCGGCCGGTCCGTACAGCTTCAGGATCCGGACGCGGCGCGGCTGAAACAGGTTCCAGCGGAAACCCGCGCGCGGCTGGAAACACTCCGCGAAGCCGGCCTGACCACGGCTGACCCCGATGCCGCGCTTGAGCGCCTGTCCCTATTCACCGATCTGGAAAAGGCCGCCAAGGGCGTCTCGCTGGTCATCGAATGCGCGCCGGAAAAACTTGCGCTGAAGCAACAGATATTCAGGACGCTGGGCGAATACGCGCCGGGCGACGCCGTTCTGGCCAGCGCCTCCTCCGCCCTTCTGGCCAGCGAAATCGCCGCGGGCCTGCCGCACCGCGACCGCTGCCTGATCCTGCACCCGGTCAATCCGCCCCACGTCATTCCGGTTCTGGAGGTCGCCCCGGCGGAATTCACCTCCGCCGGGGCGACCGATTCCGCCATGCGCCAGATGGCGGCCGCGGGATTCCAGCCGGTCCTGATCGGGAAAGAAGCCAACGGGCTGGTCTTCAACCGCCTTCAGGGCGCAATCCTTCGCGAGGCCTATTGCCTTGTCCGCGACGGGGTCGCGACGCCCGAGGCCATAGATGAAGTGGTCAGGGATGCGCTGGGCATGCGCTGGTCGGTCAGCGGGCCGTTCGAGACCGTGGACCTGAACACCCGGGGCGGCGTCGCCTCGCACGCCGAAAAGATGGGTCCGGCCTATCTGAAAATGGGCCGCGAACGCGGACAGGATGACCCCTGGACGCCCGACATGGTCAAAACGGTTGAGACCGCCCGAAGGCGGCAATTGCCGATGGAAGAATGGGAGTCCCGCGTGCGCTGGCGGGAGAACGCCCTGATGCGGCTGGCCGCGTTCCGGCGCCGGGACGCCGGCGAGGACGGCTAGCGCATCAGGCCGGCGGTGATCTGGTTCGACGCCGTCATCAACTCGGTCAGAACGCGGGTGCGCATCTCGTCGAACGAGATACGGGCGCTGGGGCACGGCATGTTGAGCGCCGCCACGACCCGGCCCGTCGCATCCTTGATCGGCACGGAAATGGAGCGAAGCCCGATTTCCAGCTCCTGGTCGACAATCGCCCAGCCGTCCAGCCGGGTCTGGTCGATCTCGCTCTTCAGCTTGACCTTGGAAGTGATCGTGTTGGGCGTGTACTTCACCAGTTCGGCTTCATCGAGATATTTCAGAAGCTCTTCTTCCGACAACGCCGCCAGAAGCACCCGGCCGGAGGACACCGTGTGCGCGGGCACCCGGCTGCCGACGCTGATGCCGACGCTGACATAGCGGTTGGAGGTGGCGCGCGCGGTGTAGATCACCGAATGCTCCTGCAGCACCACGGCGAAGCAGCATTCCTGCAGCTTGTCGGCCAGTTGCTGCATGATCGGCTGCGCAACGTCCCAAATTTCCATGGAAGACAGCACAGAATAGCCAAGATCCAGGATCTTCGGCCGCAGCATGAAGTGCTTGTTGTCGGATTCCATGTAACCCTCTTGAACAAGGGTCAGCAGGAACCGGCGCGCGGTCGCGCGCGTCATGTCGGTCGCCTTGGCGACCTCGCTCAGCGTCATTCTCGGCTTTGCGCGTGTAAAAACACGAATGACTTCCAGGCCGCGCGCAAACGAATTCACGTAATCGCGGCTGCTGGTCTCTTCTTTGGTTTTTGTTGGCATTATTTTTTGGGCTCGAACTGCATGCTTGCAAACATGCGTTCGCCTAGCTTCCTATCTCACCTATGCAGAGGTACTTAGTCTCCAGGAACTCGTCAATGCCATGCCGCGACCCCTCGCGGCCTACCCCCGAGGCCTTCATTCCGCCAAAGGGCGCGCCCTCGTAAGAGACAATCCCTGTGTTTACGCCCACCACGCCGAACTCCAGCCCCTCGCCAACGCGCCACTGGCGCGCCGCATCGCGGGTAAACAGATAAGCCGCCAGTCCGTATTCCGTGTCGTTCGCCAGCTGAATCGCTTCTGTTTCACTGGAAAACCGGAATAGCGGCGCAACCGGGCCGAACGTCTCCTCATGCGCAATCAGCATGGACTGAATCGCGCCGGTCAAAACCGTGGGTTCGTAATAGGTGCCGCCCAGCGCGTGTCTTTGCCCCCCGGCGGCGACCGTTCCGCCCTTGTCGACGCAATCGCTGACATGCTCCTCGACCTTCTCCAGCGCCGCCTCGTCGATCATCGGGCCAATCTCCGTGCCCGCCTCCCTTCCGGGGCCGACTTTCATGGCTTTTACGGCCCTGGTGAAGGCCTCGCTGAACCGGTCATAGATCGCATCGTGAACATAAATCCGGTTAGCGCATACGCAGGTCTGGCCGGCATTGCGGAACTTGGACGCTATCGCACCCCGCACGGCGACATCGATATCGGCGTCTTCAAAGACAAGAACCGGCGCGTTGCCGCCCAGTTCCAGCGACAATTTCTTGATGTTGCCGGCCGCCCGCGACATCAGGGTGCGGCCGACATCGGTGGAGCCCGTGAAGGTGATCTTCCGCACGGCGTCACTGGCGACCAGCGTATCGCCCACCGTGGAGGCCGGCCCCGGAACAATGCTGAAAACCCCGTCCGGCACGCCCGCCCGGCGCGCCAGCTCGCCCAGCGCCAGCGCGGATAGCGGCGTCGACGTTGCAGGCTTCAAAACCATCGTGCAGCCCGCCGCCAGCGCCGGGGCGGCCTTGCGCGCAATCATGGCCATCGGGAAGTTCCACGGCGTGATCGCCGCGCAAACTCCGATCGGCTGGCGCAGAACCAGCAAACGCTGGCCGCGATTGGGCGCGGGAATCGTTTCGCCATAAACCCGCTTGGCTTCCTCGGCGTACCATTCGAAAAACGCCGCACCGTAAAGGATCTCCCCGCGCGCCTCCGCCAGGGGCTTGCCCTGTTCGGCGGTCAGGATCTGCGCCAGATCGTCCGCGTTTTCGACAATCAGATGATAGAATTTTCCAAGAATGCCGGCGCGTTCCTTGGCCGGGCGCGCCGCCCAGTCGTCTTGCGCGGCCTCTGCCGCGGCGACGGCCGTCTCGGCGTCTTCCGCGCTTCCCTTGGCGCACTCGGCGATAATCTCGCCCGTCGCCGGATCAGTGACGGCGAATGTCTCCCCCGTGCTTGCCTCACGCCACGCGCCGCCCATGAAAAGACCGGTCTGAAGCAGGGATTTGTCTTGTAGCTCGATCATCGCCAATTCCGTTCGCTATATATTTTAATGTTCTTATAGCGAACATAATGACGGCGGCTCAACCTCGTTTTTCTTCCGCTTTCCGGCCATCAGCGCCTCAAAAACCCTTTATTGCAAAGCAAATTGAAAAGGCGCCGGACATCTGCGAACATACGTTCGAAAATAATTCACGATTTCTGACAGGAGACGCGCAATGCCGGGACGTTTGGCGGAGCTAGACAAGAGCTATCTGTTTCACCCCTTCACAGCGCTCGGCGACCATGAGCGGGACGGACCGAAACTGGTCATCCGCGAAGGTTCGGGCGTGCGTCTGACAGACGATGCGGGCGACAGCTTCATCGACGCGATGGCGGGGTTGTGGTGCGTGAACGCCGGCTATGGCCGCGCCGAAATCGCCGACGCCATGGCCGATCAGGCCCGGCGGCTCAGCTATTATCACTCTTTCTCGTCCATGGCCTGCGAAACCCCGATCCTGCTCGCCCAGCGGCTGATCGAAAGCGCCCCGGCGAACATGTCCAAGGTGTTCTTCGGCAATTCCGGCTCGGACGCCAACGACACCCAGGTCAAGCTGGCCTGGTATTACAATAATGCGCGCGGCCTCCCGAAGAAGAAGAAGATCATCGCCCGCACCCGCGGCTATCATGGCGTCACGGTGATGTCGGGCGGCATGACGGGCCTGCCGGGTCTGCATTCCGGTTTCGATCTGCCGCTGCCCTTCGTCAAACACACCACCGCCCCGCACCGCCTGTGGGAAGGGTTCGGTCTGAGCGATTCCGAATTTGTCCAGAAGCTGATGGACGATCTGGAATCCCTGATCCGGGATGAGGGCGCGGACACGATCGCGGCCATGATCGTCGAGCCGATCATGGGCGCCGGGGGCGTTATCGAGCCCCCGGCGGGCTATTACGCCGCGCTTCAGGATGTCCTGAAAAAACACGACATTCTTCTGATCGCGGACGAGGTGATTTGCGGCTTCGGGCGGCTGGGCCAGACCTACGGATCGGACGTTTTCGGCATCGAACCGGACATGATGACCGTCGCGAAAGGCATCACGTCCGCCTATATCCCGCTCTCGGCGTGCCTGGTTTCCGAGAAAGTCTGGCGCACGATCATCGAGGGCGGCAGCCAGTATGGCGCCTTCGGACACGGCTATACCTACACCGCCCACCCCGTCGCGGCGGCCGCGGCGATGGCCAATCTGGACCTGATCGAGAACGAAAACCTCACCCAGGCGTGCGCCGAACGGGGCGAAACCCTGCACGCATCACTGCAGGACGCGTTCGCCGACCATCCCCTGACGGGCGAAATCCGGGGCCGGGCGCTGATCGGCGCGGTCGAATTCGTGGCCAGAAAGGACGCGCCGGAGGCGTTTGACCCGGCGCTGAAGGTCGGTCCGCGGATCGTTCAGGCGATGCTGGAACGCGGCGTCATCAGCCGCGCCCTGCCCAATGGTGACTCCATTGCCTTCTCTCCGCCCTTCATCATCAGCGACGAAGACATCAAAACGGTGGTGAATGCGGCGCGTGAATCGGCCGATCAGGTGGCGGGCGAGCTGCAGAAAGAGGGCGTCTGGACGCCCTGAACGGGACTCGATACGCACAAAAAACGGCGTCAGAACCCCTGAAACAGGCCGGTTCTGACGCCGTTTTTGTATGTTCAAGGCTTCAAAAAGAGGCGCTTTCTACACGCCCCATTTGCGCTTATAGGCCCGCCACGTGGTCGCCCAGCGCTCCGGATCGTCCAGGGTTTCGCCCTTCAGCTTGGCCTTTGCCTGGTTATGCGGCGCGCTTTTGACCTTTTCCGGGTCGCTATAGGCCTCGTCGCTGATCTGCGCGAGGACGTCGATCCAGTAATCAATGTCCTCTTTCGACCACATCTCGCCCGCTTCCGGGGTGAAAGGCTCCGGCACCACCCAGGGTTCGTGGCTCAGCCAGAAGGCGTCCACGCCGAAATCCACCATGCGATTCTGCACGTCGAAGACCGTGACCCCGGTGTCTTCGAACAGCTTTCCGAGGCTGTAGCGCGTCATTTCCATGCGCCACGCCTCGCCATTCGGATGCGAACGGGTCACGCCGCGGATCTCCAGCAGGCGCTTTTCCATATAATTGTTCAGCAGAACGGAGATGTTGCAGGCCTCGTCCAGCCCCTCCGCGCCCATGGCGCGAGTCCAGGCATAGGCTTTTATGACCTGATGAACGTTGCCCAGATACTCGCGAACCCGCCCGGTCGAGACCTCTGAACTGTCGTCCAGGCTGTAATGGCCGTCCCTTTCGATCACCAGCGGCCCGGGCATGAACGGCGCCAGCTCCGCCGTACAGCCATAGGTGCCGACAGCCGGTCCGCCGCCGCCCTTGGGCACGCCGAAAGTCTTGTGCAGCATGAACATGCAGGCGTCGAAACCCAGCTCGCGCGCGCGGATCTTGCCCATCACGCCATTGAAATTGGCGTGATCGTAGAAACAGAGCCCGCCGGCCTCATGGACTACGCGCACCCACTCCTTAATCTCCGGATTATAGACGCCCATATCGTCGGGATTATTGATCATCAGGGCCGCCGTGCGGTCCGAAACGGCTGCTTTCAGGGCGTTCAGGGACGGATACCCGTCCTCTTCCAGCGGCAAAGTGATTACCTCGAACCCCGCCGCCGCGGCCGTCGCCGGGTTGCAGGGGTGTGACTGTATGCTGGTAATGATCTGATTTCGCTGGGAAAGCTCGCCTTTCGCGGCGAAATAGGCCCGCGTCACGCAGGCCTGCGTATAGGCCGCATCGGCCCCGCCGGCGGCCTGAAACACGAACTGATCCATGCCCGACAGCTCGCGCATGATGGCGTCGAAGCGGTGGATGATTTCCAGCGCGCCCTGCATCGTATCTTCGTGCTGGTCCGGGTGAATATCCGCCACATAAGAGCGGGCCGTGATCTTCTCGCTGACCCGCGGATTGTATTTCATCGTGCAGGTGCCAAAGAGGTTCACCCCCATCATGCCCAGCGTTTCCTGCGACAGGTGCAGATAGTGGCGCAGGACGTCGGGTTCCGAATTTTCCGGCAGAGCGGGCGCGGACTTCCGCTGCATGCCTTTCGGCACAAGGCTTTCCGTGGTTCCGGCGCTGGCGAAAGCGCCTTCTCCGGCCGGGAAAAGCTGCCCCCGGCGGCCCGGCGCGCCGGTTTCCATGATGACGGGTTCGTCCCAGACCGGCGCCTGGTAGCGGCGCATTTTCGTGCTCGTGGTCATTGCGCGCAAACCTCCTTCAGGGCCGTGGCCAGGTGTTGAATGTCTTCCTCAGTGTGCATTTCGGTGACGCAGTAGAGCGCGCTCTGGCCCAGCTCCGGGAAGTCGCCGGAAAGGTCCAGACCGCCGAATACGCCCTTCCGGCGCAAGCCTTCATTGATTGCGGAAACACTCTTCCCGGTCCCGTCGAAATTGACCGTGAACTCCTTGAACCAGCCGGAATGGCTGACTTCGACTCCCGGGATTTCGGCCAGCTGGACGGCGCAGTAATGGGCGCGCTGCAGGATCGTCTCGCCCAGTTCTCGGAAACCCTCCGGACCCAGCAGCGACATATAAACAGCGCTGCCGATGGCCCAGAGATAGACCGAGTTGCCGGTCCAGTCCTTGCCCTCTTCCCTTGAGCCGTAGGAGCACTGGGCGAACAGGCTGTTGCCGAAGGCGACTTCGCCCTCGCGCTCGGTCTCGGCGATACTGATCATCAGGGTGGGGTATTCGCGGGCGTAGCGCTCCTCGTCCCGCGAGGCGATGAAACCGCCCAGACCGCCGCCACAATACATTCGGATGCCCAGCGGCTGGATAGAGCCGACAACGATGTCCGCGCCATAGTCCGAAGGCGGCGCGAGAACGCCGAGGCTGACCGGGTCGACGCCGACGATCAATTCCGCGCCGGCCTGATGGGCGAGATCGCCGATGGCGGCGGCGTTCTGTTCGATGACGCCCAGAAAGCCAGGATTTTCCAGATAGATAGCGGCCGTGCGGTCAGAGAGTTTGGCCTTGATGTCCGCCAGATCCGCGCATCCCGTTTCCGGATCGACGCCAAATTCCACGATGCGGATGGCGGAGGGCATTTCCTCCGGCTCGCAATAATTCTCGATAACCGAGCGGCGCTCCGGCGACATGTAGCGGGGGACCAGAACCTCGAACCGCTCGGTCATGCGGCTGGCCATGCGGATCGCGTGCCCCGCCGCGCAGCCCCAGCTATAGACAGGCAGCCCGACCATATCGAGCGCCAGAAGCTCGCCCAGCTGGCTCTGGAACTCGAACCAGGCCTGATTGCGTCCGACATCCGATGACGGCGTGCCCCAGACCGAGGTCAGGAACTCGCTGCGGCCCATGACTTCCTCGCAAACCGCCGGGACGTAATGGCGCCAGCACCCCCCGCCGAGAAAGCTGACCGCGTCTTCGCACGAGACATTTTTGGACAGGATTTCGTGCATGTGACGCGACAGCGAGACCTCGCTGGTCAGGGCCGGCGGAAGGTCAATTGGCGCGCTGATGCGGTGATCGGCCGGAATCTGCTGGAAAAGCGATTCCATCGACTTCACGCCCGTTTCGGACATCAGTTCGTCGTGCGCGGCCCTGTTGGAATTGGGCATGTAGGGATGCGCGCGGACTGGCCTGTTCGTCATATTCATCCTTCCCCCGTTGTTTCCGAAATTGTTGGAAAACCCGGACTCGCTGTCAACGCAGTTGTTCGTTCTGCGGACTTTTGTATCATACTGACAAGGCGCGGCGGGAGTCCCGGAAGATGCAATTCCCTTTATTTTTAACAAATTTCAGGAATAGCCATCATTCAGATTGGGCAGGCGCGCGTCTGAAATAATGAACATTCGTGCGAATATCACCGCATCCAGCGCCCTGAAGATCGGCCTGATTATAAATCCGGTCGCCGGGCTGGGCGGTCCGCTGGGACTCAAGGGCACCGATGGCGATATCGCCGCGCGGGCGCTGGCGGCCGGCGCCGCGCCGCGGGCGGGCGAACGCGCCTTGATCGCGCTGAAGGCGCTGGCGCCGCTTCGGGAACGACTGACCATACTGACCGGACCGGGAGAAATGGGCGAACGGGTTGTTCGGGAAGCGGGTTTTCAGGCGGTGGTTCCGGATGGGTCCGGAAACGCCACGGCCACCAGCGCGGCGGACACGACACGGCTCGCCGCCGGGATGGCGCCGGAGGCCGCATTGCTGATGTTCGCGGGCGGCGACGGCACAGCGCATGACGTGATGCGCGCGATTGGCGAAGCCACCCCTGCCCTCGGCGTTCCGGCGGGCGTGAAAATGCATTCCGGCGTCTTCGCGACCACCCCGCAAACGGCCGGCCAGGCGGCGCTGAACTTCCTGACCCTGCCGCCCGAAAGGCGCGAGACCGAACCGGGCGAGGTTCTGGATCGCGCGGCGGATCCCGCCGGCGGTTACAGCATGGTGTTTCATGGCGTGTTGCAGACGCCCAGATCCGGCGCGCTGACCCAGAACCCCAAGGCGATGGCGGCGGTAGGCGACGAAGCGGCGCTGGACGGCGCCTGCGCGCGGGCCGCCGAAATCACGGCGGACGGACGCCTGACGATTGTGGGTCCGGGCTCGACCATGCGCCGGGTGAAGCGGCGGCTGGGCGATGAGGGCGCGCTTCTGGGCGTCGATGTTTACCGCAATGGCGAACTGGCCGCCGGCGATGTCGGCGAAGCCGACCTTCTGAACCTTGCCCGCGAACCGGCCCGCATCATTGTCAGCCCGATTGGCGGGCAAGGATTCCTGTTCGGGCGCGGCAATCAGCAGATCAGCGCCGAAGTGATCCGACGCGTCGGCGTGGACAATATCGTCATCGTCGCCTCCGAGGAAAAACTGGTCGCGCTGGGCGGCCAGCCGCTGATCACCGACACGGGCGATGCGGCGCTGGACGCCATGCTGGCCGGTTACCGCCAGATTCTCACCGGCCGCAACCGGAAGACGGTCTTCCGGATCGGCCACGCACAGATCGAAGGCGGGGCCGCATGAGCCCCGCCCGTTTCAATCCACCAAACCATAAAACTGGGAGGCGTCCGTCATGAGCGACCCTTGTATCATCACCGTGGCCATTACCGGGTCCGTGCCGCGCAAGAAGGATAATCCGGCGATTCCGATCACCGTTTCCGAGCAGATCGAGTCGACCCATGAGGCGTTTGAGGCGGGGGCGACGGTTGTGCATGTCCATGTGCGGAACGAGGACGAAACCCCGACCGCCGCGCCGGAGCGTTTCGCCGCCTATCTGGAGGGCGTGCGCAAGGCCTGCCCGGAGATGATCGTGCAATATTCAACCGGCGGCCGCTCTGGCAAGGGCGATGAGCGCGGAGGCATGCTGTCCCAGAAGCCGGACATGGCGTCGCTTGCGACCGGGTCCTGCAACTTCCCCACGATTATCTATGAGAATTCGCCGGCCCTGATCGAGGACCTGGCGGACAAGATGAAGACTTACGGCATCAAGCCGGAGATCGAGGTCTTCGACCTCGCCATGCTGTTCAACGCGGTCAACATGACCAAGGCCGGGCTGCTGGACAGCCCGCTGCATGTTCAGTTCGTGATGGGCGTGAAGAACGCCCTGCCCGCGCGCCGGGACGTTCTGGAGTTCGAGATCAACATGCTGCGGGAACTGGCGCCGGACGCCACCTGGGTCGCCGCCGGAATCGGACGCCATCAGGAAGAGGTCAATCGCTGGTGCCTGGAGCTGGGCGGGCATTGCCGGACCGGGCTGGAGGACAATATCCGCATGGACCGCGACACGCTGGCGCCCAGCAACGCCGCGCTGGTGAAGAAGGTGGCCGATATGTGCGGCGAGTATGACCGCCGCCCCGCCACGCCGGCCGAAGCGCGGGAAATCCTGTCCCTGCCCGCGGCCTGATCGCCTTTTCAAAACCCACAAACAAAAGAGCCGGCTCGATTATCGAGCCGGCTCTTTCATTGTACGCCCCATCGATAAGGACTTATTGCGGCAGCGGCTCCCGCGCCCAGAATTGCTGGACCTCGTCTTCGAGACCCGTCATTTCCCAGCGAACCAGAACCATCGGCAAACGGCCGGTGTCCATGAAGGTGTCGTGGAATTCCTTGAGGTTGAAATCCTCGCCCAGTTGACGCTTGCGGTCGGCCAGAAGCTTTTGCATCTGGACCATGCCGGTCATGTAGCCAAGGCCATAGCCCGGCGGACGGCGGAGATAGATTTCCGCATCCACGCGCGCCACGTTGGCGTCGAGATACGGCGTTTGCTCGCGCCACAGATCGACGACTTCATTGACCGTCATCTTGTTGTGCTGAAGCCAGACATCGGCGGGCATACGGGCCGCGCGGAAGATGCCGAACGCATAGATCAGCTCACGCACGCGCGGCTTGTCCTCGAACAGGCCGAGATGCTGCATGCCCTCTTCCAGATAGACGCCCCAGCCTTCGGTGCGAACACCGTCCGTCAGGCGGCCGCGGATCGGATCGTCATTGTGGTCCTCGACAACGCCGTCGAAACGGTGCCCGGGGATCACAGCGTGCAGGTGGTCAGGGCTGGGATCGCGATACTGGATCTCTTCCCAGAAATTGCGCCCCTGAGGCCGGACGATCCACGGCACGTTGGTGCCCAGAACGGCGGCGTATTCCGGGATCGTGATGACCTCCTCTTCAACGAGGAATTCACGGATATCCTTGTCGGTCTGCTGAATCTTCTGCTCGTATTCCTCGGCTGAAGAGGCCGGGGCGAGTTCAGGAAGATCGCGGTTGCGGTGACGCTCCAGCGCATACATCGCCCAGAGACGATCCAGCTCCCGGTTACCCAGCGTGACAATGTCACGGGAATCGTAGGGCAGCAGCTTCACCTGCTTGAGATACCAGTCGAAATTCTCCTGCCCGACGCCGGCGTCCGCGGTCATCTGCGGACGGTTTTCGGTCAGCCAGCTATGGAAGTCCTCGACGGCGGCCTTGGCCGCTTCGACATCGTCGCGCAGTTCGGGCTGCTGATCGAGGCGGCTTTCAAGATCCTCGTACCAGCCGATGACGCCGGCGGGGGGAGTTTCACGATAAGGGTGGCCGTGGCCCACGCCGTCTGCATTGGTCAGGTTGTGCAACGCCAGATCAGCGTAATCGGCCGCGACATTGTCGAGATTATTCTTCGCCTCGCGCACCAGGACCGGGACCGCGCGCAGATCGCGGTGCAGCTTCTCCAGCGCCTCGCCTTCCAGCGGCAGTTCGGCGAACGGCACGGTCAGCATCTGGTCGACATAGAAGCCGGGATCGCGTTCCCAGGGCTTCGATACGTTCAGCAGGAAATTGTGCTCGTCCAGCTTGGCGCGGACCGCCAGATAATCAGCCTGCTGCGGTTGATCCCAGGCGGCGACATTCATGTCCATCATGCGGGCCATGAGAGAGTCGAGCTGCTCACGGCGCTCCGCGACGGCCTCGTCGCTATAATCGGCGACGCCGCTCCAGGGTTCGCTGTCGGCGATTTCGCCAACGATCGGCGCGTCGTCCTTCCACTCCAGGAACTCGTCATAGAGCGAAACCAGGTCCTGGTAAGAACCGGCCCCGGAGGGCGGGCCTGCAAGCTCGGCCTGGTCCATCGACGGTTGCGCGGCAACGGCGAGCGGCGCAAACGCCACGGCGGCCGCCACGCACAGGGTTTTTCCAAATGAGATCGGCATTTTTCAAGGTACTCCCTATCAGGGAAAAAAGAATGAGGGCCGGCGGGAAATCCAGAAAGAGCGCCGGCCCTCGGGGAGGAAGATCTAGAAGGAGAGCTTGGCTCCCGCGAAGAAGCGGCGGCCCAGAACATCATAAAGCTGCATCTGGGTGTTCGAGTCGCCCCCGGCCCGGAAGCCGATGATCGGGGGCTGCTTGTCGAAGACATTGTTCACGCCGGCGAACAGCTGGACATTGTCGGTGATCTGATAATCGCCCACCAGATCGACATAGTAGTGCCGGTCGATCTTGTCCTTCTGAAGCTGGAACGCCTGATCGGAAAGATCCACGTCGCCGATGATCTGGACCTCGCCCCGCAGCGAGACCGGCCCGCTGCTCCAGTTGGCGGTGACCAGGCCACGATAGTCCGGCGTGATCCGCGTGCCGTTGCTGGAGCAAGGCCCGCCGAAGAAACCGGCGCATTCGACTTCAGGCAGACCTTCCAGCGGAACGGTCGTGTCATCGAACTGCCAGGTCGAAACGAAGCGCAGGTCCAGCGCCGCCCCTTCATTGGGAAGGGCGAACATATCCGGCAGGTCCATCGAGTAACCGACGCCCAGATCAATGCCCGAGACGGCGCGGCTGGCCACGTTCAGCAATGGCGCATTCACGCTGTTGATGTTGCCGCCCGAGAAGCGGGTGATCGACTGACAGGCCGTGCTGTTGGCGTCCAGCGTGTCGAAACAGGTATCGACCAGCACCTGGGCGCTGACCTGCGCGATGGCGTCTTCGACGGTGATGTCGAAATAGTCGGCGGTGATCGAAAGCCCCGGCACCATGGGCGGCAGAAGAACGAAGCCGGCCGTATAGGTGTCGGATTTTTCTTCCGACAGATTGGGGTTGCCGCCGGAGAAGACGTCGAAGCCCTGGCTCGTGCCGACTTCAAGCGTATCGATGACCTCCGCGGGCACGCCCTGTTGCAGGCAAAGCTGCTTTTGCGCGTCCGTGGGGTTGTTGGCGGCGACGCAAGGATCGACCCCGCCCGTAAAGCCGCGGCCGGGCGCCGCGAACAGTTCGTTCAGGTTGGGCGCGCGGATGGCGCGGTTATAGGAACCGCGCGCGCGGACCCAGTCCGTGATCTCCCAGTCCACGCCGGCTTTCCAGGTGAACACGCCGCCGACCGTGGAATAATCCGAATAACGGGCAGCCGCCTCCACAGCCAGCGATTCAACCGCGGGCAGGCCCTGCAGCAGCGGGACGCGCACCTCGGCGAAAATCTCCGCCACGTCCAGTTCGCCGCCATTGATGGTCGGGGCGACGCCGCCCTGATCGGTCAGATCGCCGGCCAGCGCAATCTGGTCGGGACGGGTGTCGAACGTCTCTTTCCGCCACTCGGCGCCGAAAGCGGTCGCAACCGGACCGGCGGGGAGCTCAAACAGCTCGCCGGAGACAGACGCGCCCGCCACCTGACGGGTGAACTTGTCTTCGCGGCCCGTTCCCACGCTCAGGAAATCGGCCATTTCAGGCGTCAGCGCATCCGTGCCGAACAGATTGACCGGAACGCAGCCAAGGATCTGGTTGCGGCACTGAACCTGACCATCGACCACGATCGTATCCAGGCCCAGCGTGGTGCGGGAAACCGACAGACGGCCGGTCTGGTTCACGATGACGTCGGACTGCTGGTACTGATAGTAAGCATCCCAGCGCCACGGATTGTCCATGAAGTCAAAATCGCCGCGCAGGCCGCCCGTCAGGTTGAAGGATTCAGCCACGATGTTGGAGTTCCGCGGACCGAATTCCTCAAAACGGCGCCCCGTATTGCGCACCAGGAAGGTGCCATCGCCATCGGCGTCAAAATAGGAGCGGTTGGCCGCAAAGAAATCGCGCAAGACCTGCGGATAGAGCGGGTTCGTATCAGCGTTCGGAATGGCGATCGTGCCCGATTCCTGACCCGAGCTGGTCGGCGTCACCGCCTCCGGGGCCTGCTGATAGGAGTTTTCCTTGTTGGTGTAGAACATCTGGCCATAGGCTTCGATATTGTCGGTAATCTTGTAGAAGCCCGACGTCGTCGCCTGATAGCGCTCGAACGGCCGCAGCAGGAAATTGTCCGCCGCGTAATTATACTGATCGGTGATGCGGCAGAACGGCAGCGGCTCGCTGCCCGCGCCAAACCGGATGCCCTGAATGCTGCTGCCCTGGCAGTCCGCCGCCGCCGCGTTCAGATCCAGACCGTTGATCTGGTCGAAATCCGACGACGGAACGCTGATGAGGCCGCCCGGGATGTTGCCCGAGCCGAAGGGCTGGAATTCACCATTGGCGTCCGCAAGGAAGGGCTGCGAGGAAAATTCCCGGTCGCCCATAAACACCGGATCGCGCTTGGTGTATGCGGCGTGCGCCACGATATTGCCGCGGCCGTCCGGCGCGTTCACGCCCAGGAGGAAGTCCAGCTTGTGGGTCTGTCCGTCGCCCTCGCCGGTTTCGCCATACTGATAGCGCGCCTCGGCGCCTTCAAAATCATCCTTGAGGATAAAGTTCACCGCGCCGGAAATGGCGTCGGAGCCGTAAACGGCGGATGCGCCGCCCGTGATGATTTCCACCCGGTCAATCAGCAGGTCTGGGACCGTGGCCAGGTCGACCAGGCCCGTTTCGTCCGCCGGAATGAACCGGCGGCCATCGACGAGGACCAGCGTGCGGACCGCGCCAAGACCGCGAAGATCGGCGCTGAGAACCCCTGTCCCGCCTGACTGGTTGGTCGTGCTGGTATTGTCCGGATTGAGCTGAGGAAATTCGTTCAGCGTCTGCTCTAGCGTGACAGAACCGGATTTCTCGATCTGCGCCTGATCAACGGTGGTGACCGGGCTGGGCGCGACGAGGTCGCGGCGAACCAGCCGCGAACCGGTAACCACGATAAGATCAGTCGGCTCTGCCTGCGCCTCGTCGCCGGCGGTTTGTGCAACCGCCGCGCCGCCGGTCAGAACCGCCGCGCTCAGGGCAGTGCTCATGAACAATGTCAGAAATTTTGAACGCTTGTCTGTGCCGAATTTGCCAACTGATGACTTCATCAGATCCCCCAATAGTCGATTGAGGACCGTCAGAATTCACGCCGGCACAGCAAATAGCGCCACACCGGCGACAAAACCGCGGTCCATTTTGCCGCCCTCTCAGATCCCACCACGAGATCCCGATAAACGACTTGTCCCACTAGCCAGCGTGAACAGATGACTTTTTAATGTCAACTAAATTTGGGCGCTTACCGAACTTTTTTTTGCTGTGCGTACGTTTTGATTTTGCTAGGCGCTATCTTCAGGCTTCACTGAAGAGAATATTCAGCGCCGGATTGATCGTACGCACGCCAGCGCGCCAACCATATAGAGAGCATCATGACCGATCTGAAAAACAAAACGATTCTGGTAACCGGAGCCTCCAAGGGCATTGGCCGCGCCATCGTTGAAAGGCTCGGCCAGTCCGGCGCATATGTGATTGCGCATTACGGATCCGACCGCGCCGGCGCGGAGGAGGCAACCAGCGATATCCCGGATGAGCGCAAGCTGCTTGTGAGCGCGGATCTCAACGACCTGGATTCGGTGGAGGCGCTCTGGGACGAAGCCGAGCGCTGGCGCGGCAAGGTGGATATTTTCGTCAACAACGCCGCAACGATGATGTGGAACGGGGGCTTCGACGCCCCGCTGGAGGACTGGGACAAGGTCTGGCGCGACACGCTGAACATCAATGTTCTCGGGCCTGTCCGCCTGCTTCGCCGCGCCGTGCGGCATTATCGGGAAACCGGCGGCGGCGTGATCATCACGCTTTCCAGCTGGGCGGCGCAACGCGGCGTCGGCAACCCCGACACGATCGCCTATGGCGCCTCCAAGGCGGCCGTGGCCGCGGCCACGCAATCAATTGCCCGCGCCTACGCCAAGGAAAACATCCTCGCCTATATCATTGCCCCGGGCGTCGTCCGCACGCGCCTGTCCGAAGATTTTGCCAGAAGTCAGGGCGGAGAAGAAAAAGTCACACAGAGCCTTGCCATGGGCGAATGGGTTTCACCCGCCGAACTGGCGAACCTTGTAAATTTCCTTTCCACGGGGGAAGTCCGGCAGCTCAGCGGCGCCACGCTGGACGTGAATGGCGCCAGCTATATCCGCTAAATCGGCGCCGCCCGCCACCGCAAACTGAGCGAGAATAGTTGCCGAATAAATTTTGACCGCTATGCTAACTTTTGTTCGCTAGACGATCATTTTTTGGTCTATAATTCGGGCAACAAATGTAGATTTGCGAGTCGGCGCCATCAAATCGACGTGGGGCGGATCATAGGAGGGGGCGTGCATGACAAAACAATTCCGGGGTAGTTACACGGTCGCCATTACGCCGTTCACCGAGAACGGCGACGCGGTGTGCGTAAAATCTCTCAAACGCTTTATCGACTGGCAGATAGAATCCAGAGCGCCCGGAATTATTATCCTTGGCACGACAGGCGAATTTCTCGCCCTCTCCGAAGACGAACGCAATCTGATCATCGAGACGACCGTGGCGCACGCCGATGGACGGCTGGACGTTCTGGTCGGCTCAATGGATGCGTACACGCCCAAGGCCGTGCGCTTCAGCCGTCAGGCCGAAGAGTTGGGCGCCGACGGGCTGATGATCATTCCGCCTTATTATTACACCCCGACCGAGGACGAGATTCACGCCTATTACAAAGCGATCTCCGAAGCGGTTTCCGTGCCGATCATGCTCTATAACAACCCGGTGACGTCGAATGTCGACATGTCGGCCGATCTCATCGCGCGCCTGACCCGTGATTTCGACAATGTCCGCTATATCAAGGAAGCGAGCATGGATGTCGGGCGGGTTTACGACATTGTGGAGCGCACCGAAGGCGTAATGAACGTCTTTGCCGGGGAACGGCCGGTCGAAAGCTATCTTCTGGGCGCGGTTGGCTACGTTAATCCCTACGGCAATTACCTGCCCTATTCGACGTCGCGTCTGTGGGACTTCCTGGTCGAAGGACATATCGAACCGGCGCGGAAGATCGCGGCCCTGCTGGCCGAAATGGACGAAATCGTTTCCGAGGGCCACCCGACCTACGGGCACCAGTGCTATTCCAAGGCGCTGGCCGAGGCCGCCGGTTACCCGGTCGGCGATGTCCGCCCGCCGCTGACCCGCTTTGCGGAGCTGGGGGCGGAGGGCGTGGAGCGCCGCGACAAGCTGTTTGCCGTGATGAAAAAAATTGAAGGGCTGGCCGCAAGGTTTGAGGCGGAACTCGCCGCCTAGCGCCCCGGCCAGCACCGCGCGGCCGGACCGGCCGCGCCTGACGCGTGGGGGAAAATCATGAAATTTCGTTCCATATGCGGGGCGCTGGCGCTCCAGCTTGTGCTTGTTGGTTCCGGCCTGACGCAGGAGCCGGCGTCCCCTGCGCCGCCGCCGGGCTATGAAGAGCTGACCGGTCTTTTCGACCGCTTCCGCGCCATCGCCGAGCCGCAAATCGTCAACGGCGTCCCCGATTACAGCGCCGCCGCCATGACCGATCAGCACGCGCAGGTCCGCGCGATGCTGGCCGAGCTTGAGCAGATCGACGACAGCGCATGGCCGATCCCGCGCCGGGTCGATTACATGCTGGTTCTGGCTGAGTTGCGGGGACTGGATTTCCAGCATCGCGTTGTACGCCCGTGGGCGCGCGACCCGGGCTTCTATTCCACCACCAATCTGGGCTTTGGCCCGAAAATGGCGGGCGCGATGCCCGCCCCGTCAGCGCCCGTCCCGGCGGACGAGCGCAATGCGCTGATCGGAAAACTGAATGCGGTTCCAGCGATTCTGGCGCAGGCGCGCGGCAACCTGACCGATGCGCGGGGCGATCTGGCGCGGCTGGCTATTCAGCAGAAAAACATCGAACAGAATGTTTATGCCGAACTGGCCCGCAAGACGGCGCAGGACGACCCCGAACTGGCGCAGGCGGCGGAAAACGCGCGCGCGGCCACGGCCGAATTCATTGCCTGGCTGGAGAGCGTGGAGGCTTCCCTTCCGGCTTATGGCGGCGTCGGCCGCGAAAATTACGACTGGTATCTGAAACACGTCCTGCTCTTTCCCTATTCCTGGGAAGAGATGCGCATCCTGGCCCAGCGCGAGTATGAGCGCTCCATGACATTCCTGAAAATCGAGGAGCACGAGCACAAGGGCCTGCCGATGATCGAACCGGCGGAAACGCTTGAAGAGTTCGAGCGCCGCCGCAACGCGGCCGATCACGACATTCTGGAATATTTCCGCGAGAAGGATGTGATGACCGTTCCGGACTGGCTGGAGCCGCCAGTCGGCGAAGGCCCGTACGTTCTGCCGGGCGACCGGGATCCCGAAAAGGGCGGCCCGTTCGAAGCGCCGATCCGCCGACATTTCTTCCGTCAGGCCGAGGACCGCAATCCGCACGCACTGCGCGCGCATAACCTGCCGGGGCATTTGTTCGACCAGATGATGGGCGCGCGCGATAAGCGCCCGATCCGCAGCGCGGACCGGCTGTATTTCATCGACGGGCCGCGCATCGAAGGCTGGGCCTTTTATCTGGAGGAATTCATCCTGCAGGCGGGACTGTTGGACAGCCGTCCGAACGCCCGGATCATTACCTATATTCTTCAGGCCAAGCGCGCCGCGCGCGTTCTGCCGGAGCTGAAACTGCACAGCAATGAGTGGACCTATGACGAGGCGCTGGCCTCGCTGACCACGCGCACGCCGAAATGGATGGGGCCGCAGGATTCCATCGCGCGTTTCGATCTGGAGCTTTATCTGCGCCAGCCGGGCTATGGCATCGGCTATTATATGGGCAAGGTGCATCTGGAGGCGCTTCTGTCCGAACGCGCGCAGCAGCTGGGCGATGATTTCGACCTCAAGGAATTCCATGACGCATTTCACGCCAGCGGTCTCATCCCGATCTCTCTCATACGCTGGGAAATGACCGGACGTGGAGATGAAATCGCCGAAATGCGATAGCGTGCCCGGCTCGAGTCCAGACGCGCCCCGTCCCGACAGCAACGAGCTATGGGGCGAATACTGGGGTCGCGCCCCGGCGGACGCCTGCACGGCGGAACTGCCCCCCGCCGTTCGGGAGGCGATTAGCGTGGGCTGGCGCGAGGCCTTCGCCGCTCTGGACGACGGCGCTTGCGTTCTGGACATCGCAACCGGCAAGGGCGCGGTTCTGGAGACCGGCCGGCGCGCGATCAAACCGGGCCGCGCCGCAACCCTGACCGGGCTGGACCGCGCCAACCCGCCGCCCGGGCGTCAGGGCGCGGCCTTTCAATCCGGCGCCGCGAAATTCATCGGCGGGGCGGACGCCGCCCGCCTGCCCCTCCCCGATCTGTCGCAAGACCTGGTCACAAGCCAGTTCGGTGTTGAATACGCCGGCTTGCAGGCGGCCGCCGCAGAGGCCGCGCGCGTCTGCCGCGGGCGGATCCTGTTTCTTGTCCATGCAGCCGATGGCGCAGTCGTGCGCCAGAACAGCGCCCAGTCGGAGCAGATTGGATGGGCGCTGGATGAGCTGGGGTTCGCCACGGCGCTTCAAAATTTCTTCAAGGCGCGCTCGACCGAAACAGCCGGACAGATGGACCGGATTCTGAAGGCCATGCGGGCGCGGGCGGAGCGGGAAGAGAACCCGAACCTTATTTCCGGGCTGATCGGCAATGCGCTGGAATTGCAGACCCTGGCCGACCATACGCCGCTGCCCGAAATCTCCCGCATGATCGAGGCGATGGAAACGCGAATGAGGGATCACGCCGCGCGTATGGACGCCCTCGCCCGCGCCGCGCCGACGGCGGACGCCCTGGAGGCCGAGGGCCGCCGGCTTCAAACAGCCGGGTTTGGCGATCTCGCCATCAGCCCTCTGACCGGAACCAACGGTGAGATTGCGGGCCGGTGGATTTCGGCGCGGCGGGAATCCGGCAATGGCCGAAAATGACCAGATAGAAGAGGAAAGATTGATGAGACGATTTCTGAAGCCAGGCGGCGTCCTGACGGCCGCTTTCATGGCGGGCCTGGCGCTATTCGCCAATGTCCCGGCCGCAACAGCCCAAGAGTCCGGAACAATGACCGATTACGAAACCCTCCTCGCCCTGTTTGAAGACTGGCGTGATTTTGAAACGCCGGAGATGACGGACGGCGCGCCCGATTACAGCGACGCGGCCATGGCCGAAAAACAGGCCGGTCTCGAAACCTATCGCGCGCGGCTTGAAGCGATCGACCCCAACGGCTGGCCCGTGCCCCGGCAGGTGGATTATCAGATCGTCCGGGCCGAGATGAACGGTCTGGATTTCAATATCCGCGTGTTGCGCCCGTGGGCGCGGGACCCCGCCTTCTACAAATCCGTCTGGACCTATGAGAGCGACACGCCGGGACATGAAGGCCCGACGCATCACGCCGTCACGGAACTGTGGACCTATGATTTTCCGCTGACCGCCGCCGAGGAGGCGCGCCTGACCAAGGACCTGTCCGTCATTCCCCCGCTGAACGAACAGGCGCGGGAAAATCTGGACGGAAATGCCCGGGATCTGTGGACCGCCGGCATCTTCACGATCGAGGAACAGGCCGGCGTGCTCGAGGATCTGGCAAAGCGCACGGAAGACGCCGGGCCGGAGCTTCGCGCAGCGGTCGATGAGGCCCTGACCTCGACGCGGGCCTTCGCCGAATGGCTTGAAGCGGAAGCGGATTCCAAGACCGGACCGTCCGGCGTCGGGAAGGAGAACTACACCTGGTATCTCCAGAATGTTCACCTGATCCCGATGACCTGGGAGGACGAGGTGATGCTGATGAAGCGCGAACTGAAGCGCGCCATCACCTCTCTGAAGCTGGAAGAACACCGCAACCGCGACCTGCCGCCGCTGGAGCCGGTATCAAGCGCCGAGGAATACGAGGCGCTGGCCAAGGATCGCGTGCGCAAATACATGGCCTTCATGGAGGACGGCGAAATCGTCCATGTGAAGGATTACATGGAGCCGGCCCTGATGGAGAAGACCGGCGTCTATGCGCCGCCGGAAACCCGGAACTTCTTCGCGCAGGCGACCCATCGCGAGCCGATGACGCTGTGGACGCATTTCTATCACTGGTGGGACCTGGCCCGGATCAAGCAGCATCCGACGCAGAGCCCGGTCCGGCAGGGCGCGCTGCTCTATAACATCTTCGACAGCCGGGCCGAGGGCGTGGCCACCGCGGTCGAGGAAATGTTCATGCATGCGGGCCTGTATGACGATAATCCGCGGGCGCGGGAGATCGTCTGGATCATGCAGGCGGCGCGCGCGGCGCGGGGCCTTGCCTCGCTCTACGCTCAAGCCAATGAATTCACCATGCAGGAAGCCTCCGACTTCCATGTGGAATGGACCCCGCGCAACTGGATGCGGCGGGATCTGGACCTTCTGGGATCGGAGCAACAGCTCTATCTGCGGCAGCCGGGATACGGCACCAGCTACATCACCGGCAAGCATCTGGTGGAAGAACTGATGGCCGATTACGCCATGCAGGAAGGCGAGGATTTCGTGCTCGCCGATTTCCTTGAAGACATGGATGGCCGCGGCGTGATCCCGGTGTCCCTGCTTCGCTGGGAAATGACCGGCGAAGGCGATCAGATCGAAAAACTGACCGCCAACTAGATGCAAGCTCAGGGCGCGGGATTTTCCCGCGCCCATCGCGCCACTTCGGCATGCGTGCCGAACCATATATCGCCCTTCTCCCGGGCGTGTTCGATCAGCGCGTCCAGCATCCAGATGCGTGAGCGATAGCCGATCACGAAGGGGTGCATCACAAGCTGGAACAGGCCGCCCTCTTCCCAGGCCGCGTCCAGTTCCCGCTTGAAGATCGCATAGACATCGTCCGGCGGGGTCCACGGCCGCGTGGCGGGAGAGCGGTTGAACATCAGATAGACCGCATCGTCGCGCAGCCATTCCACCGGGACCTCCACCACGCCTGTCGGCTCCCCATCGCAGACCAGTTCGTAACAGGACTCGTCAGCCATCAGCGAGCTGTCATATTCCAGCCCCATCTCTTTCACGATGCCGATCGTGTTGGGGCTGAGGTCCCAGTTGGCAGAGCGGAACCCGACAGGCGCGCGGCCCATCGTCTTTTCCAGAACATCGCGCGCGCGAAGGGTCAGCTCGCGTTCGGTCGCCTCATCCAGCAGGGAATTATTCTCGTGGATCCAGCCATGCAGGCCGACCTCATGCCCCGCGTCCACGATGCGGCGGGTCTCGTCCGGGTCGATCTGCGCGCAGACAGCCGGCATGAAGAAGCTGGCCGGAACGTCATGACGGGCAAGCGAGGCCAGAATGCGCGGCACGCCGACCCGGCGGCCGAACTCGCCCCAGGCCAGACGTCCCGTCGCCGTGCCGCCGCCGCCCAGCTCAAACGTCTCGTGATCGCAGTCAAAGGACAGCGCAACAGCGCAACGCGCCCCGCCGGGCCACGCGGCGGGCTTCAACGCCCTGCCGGCCCGCACGCGGCCGATGAGGCGCCGCCATTCTTCTTCCTGCAACGTCCAGGGTTCGGAGATACGCTCGCTCATCAAGGCTCCAGGTGCAGGTGTTATTATTGCGCAGACGCGCCGATCAGATGGAACCCGTCCTGACGGCCATCGAGATAGCGCACCGTCCGGCCGTCGAAATAGGCGTCCTCTTCCAGCATGAAGCGCACCGTCTGGCCGCCCCATTCGGGGACGTCATATTGCGCGTTCAGCTCTATCGACCAGGCCGTGTCGGGGCGGACCAGATATTCGCCCTTGCCCGGCACCGGCGCCTGACGCTCCCACATGCCGATCCACGGACCTGCCCCGTGACCGTGATAGCCGATGGGGTGGGTATAGATTGTCGGGTTGAGGCCTTGCGCCAGCGCTGTTTCGCGAGCCGCCATCAAAACTTCGTTGCCGGTGCGCCCGGCCCTGAATTCCGCCGTCAGCGCATCCTGCACCGCGTTGGCCGCGGCCAGTCCCGCCTTCAGGCCGTCCGGGGCGTCCGTTTCGCCCTCTTTCAGGACATAGGCGTGGTGCTGGGTGTCGGTCTTCAGGCCCAGATAGTCGATGCCGAAATCGACATGCAGCAGGTCGCCGCGCTGAATGGTGTTTGCGCGTTCAATGCCCATCGTCTCGATCGCGAAAGTCTCAGCGCCCGGGCGCTGGATATTGACGCTGGGGTGGAACCACGTGTCCAGCTTGAGTCCCGCAATGCGTTCGCGATACCACCAGACAAGGTCCTCCGCCGTTGTCTCGCCCGGCGTGACCACGGCATCAGAAAAACCTTCACCAATTATGGCGTGGGCGATGCGGACAATGGTTGGATAGACCTCCATCTCCGCTTCAGTGCGCGTTTCCAGCCAGCCAATCCCCAGCCGGTCATTGCGCACGATCCGGTCAGCATAATCGCCGAGCGCGGTCTCCAGCGCCTCGCCTTCGCCCATCGACAGGCCATCGGCCAGCGCGACATGCTCAGAAACATTCACGGCGATGGTTTCGGGATCGCGTTCCTCGATGATCTCGCGTATGCGCCGCCACTGGTCGGGCTCGGCGTCGGCATCCCAGGCGGAGGGGAACGGGCCGACAGGATAACGCGCGACGGCCAGACGCTCGACGCCCGCCTCGCCCCGGTCGTGGAAGATCAGGACTGTCCGCCGCCGCGCCGCCAGCCATGTCGCCGGCAGCATCGTCTCGACGACCGGGTCTTCATTATATTCGCGCGCGACCAGGATCCACATATCCACGCCTTCGCGGCGCATGAGCTGCGGGATAACCGTGTCGAGCCGGTTTTCCAGCCAGGCGTCTTCCAGCGCGGCCCGTTCAGCCAAGGGCAGGATTTCGGGAAGCGCGGGATTTAAGGCTTCCTGGGCGACGGCGGGGCCGGCCGTCAGGACCCCGGTCAAGAACAGGCCGGCCGCCATCTTTCGCATACGATGTCTCTCCTGATTGGACGAATGCGTCCAGCGTCTAGTCGAGCACGTCTTCCAGCGGAGTGCGATTCCAGAATTTCTCCACATCGCCTTCATAGCCGGTCATTTCGTAGCGGATCAGCGCCATGGGAATGCGGCCGCGCATGATGAAGTCGTCGTGGAATTCCTCCAGCACGAAGTCCTCTCCAAGTTGCCGCTTGCGGTCCGCCAGCAGGCGAAACATCTGGATATTGCCGATCGTGTACTCCAGCCCGTGCCCCGGCGAAGGACGCAGATAGGCGTATTTGCGCGCGACATTGCGATCCAGAAGCGGGGTCTGGCTGATCCAGTAATCCACCGACTCTTCTGAATTCATCTCGTTCAGCTGATGACGAATATCCCCGACGCTGCGGGCGGCCCGCCAGATTCCAAAGATATAGATGAGTTCACGCGTGCGCGGATCATCCTCGAAGAACCCCGCCTGAAGCGGCCCTTCTTCCAGATAAACGGCCCAACCCTGCCAGCGCGCCCCGAAACTGACCTCCCGGCGGATGGGATTGTCCAGTTCGCTCGCGACGCGGTCATCGAAACGGTGACCGGGAATGACAGCATGAAGATGATCGGGCGAGGGGTTACGGTACTGGACCTGCTCCCAGAAATTGGGCGGGGTCGCGCGCTCGATCCACGGCACGTTATAGCCCATCTCTTGCCAGTCCTCGGGAATGAAATCCGGGATCGTGATGAAGTCTTCCTCCACCAGCCAGCGCCGGACTTTTTCGTCGGTCTCCGCGACACGTTTCTGATACTCGGCCGCAGACTCGGGAAGCGTTATTTCGGGCAAGCCGCGATTGCGATGCCGCTCCAGCGCATAGAAGGCCCAAAGGCGGTCCAGCTCGCGCTCTGACAGCACCAGCATTTCCTCGGCGGTGTAGGGCATCAGCAGCGCATTCTGGACGAACCAGTTCAACGCCTCCTCGCCCACGCCGTTCGGGGCATCCATTTCCGGGCGCTTTTCGACCAGCCAGGCATGGAAATCCTTAATGCTGGCCAGGGCGGCCTCAATATCGGGCGCCAGCGCCGGCTGCTCGGTCTTCGCGCGGCCCAGAATGTCCTCGTACCAGCCAATCAAGCCCGCCGGGATCGGGTCGCGGGGCGGATAATCCTGCTCAACGCCATCGGATTCGGTGAGATAGGAAATTGCCAGATCCGCGTAATCCGCCGCGCCTTCGGTCAGGTTCGACTTCGCCTGCGCCGTGAAGTCCGGGACCATGCGCATCTGGGCCGTCAGCTCCTCCAGCGCTGCGCCTTCCACCGGCAATTCGGTAAATGCCGGCGTCAGCATTTTCGCGACATAGAAGGCCGGATCGCGCGTCCAGGGGCGCGTAACACGGAAAATGAACTCTTGTTCGTCGATTTGAGCGCGAACAGTCAGATAGTCGGACTTCTGGGACGGGGTCCATTCAGACGGATCAATTGCCGCCAGATCCGCCTGTAGAGTTTCAATCCCCTCCAGGCGCGCGGCGACCGCCCCGGGCCGGAAATCAAGGCTTTGACTATTGTTTTCCTTCCAGCTCTGGAAATCCGCAAATACGTCCGTCAGTTCGGAATAATCCGTGGATTGCGCATTCGCAGCCCCAATCAGCAAGCTGAAAATGACCGTCGCCAACCAGGCTGATACACCAATTCTTGAATTTCGAGACATGCCCACACCCCAATAAATGTTCCCATAACGAACGAACGTTCATTATATCGACTTATTGGCGTATTGCCACCGTAAATCGGACGCTATTTGAAAACAGGGCTTTGTCAGGCGAATGCGTCCCGGCTCCATAGAGCGGGAATGGCCCAGCCTTCATGCCGCGCCGAAGCATCAGCGGAAGGCGATTACCTCCGCTGATGCCTTGAAATTACGAAAGCGTTGGTTCGCCGGGACTCGTTAATCGCTCAAGCGCGTTTCCTCCGGCAAAGTCAGAATGGCGCGCCGCTACGCGTTGATGAAAGCGAGGAGGTCCCGATTCACCACATCCGGGTTGATCGTGCACATTCCATGACCCAGCCCTTCGTATGTCTTCAGCGTCCCATGCTTGAGAAGCTCGACCGACAGCGGCGCGGAGTCGTCATACGGCACGATCTGGTCGTCATTGCCGTGCATCACGAGGGTCGGAACATCGATCGCTCTTAGGTCCTGGGTGAAATCGGTTTCGGAAAAGGCCTTGATGCAATCATAATGGGCCTTCGCGCCGCCCATCATGCCCTGTCGCCACCAGTTCCAGATCACGCCCTGATCGACTTTCGCGCCCGGCCGGTTGAAGCCGTAGAACGGCCCGCTCGGCACATCGAGAAAGAACTGCGCGCGGTTGGCAACCAGCGCGTCCCGAAAACCGTCGAACACTTCGATCGGCAGCCCGCCCGGATTAGCGGCGGTCTTCACCATGATGGGCGGAACGGCGCCAATGAGAACGGCCTTGGCCACCCGTCCCGGCCTTGCGCGGGCGACGTACCGGGCGACCTCCCCGCCGCCTGTGGAGTGGCCGATATGGACAGCCTCTTTCAGGTCGAGATGATCCGCCAGCGCCGCGACATCCGCGGCGTAGGTATCCATCTCGTTGCCTTCCCATGTCTGGGTCGACCGGCCATGGCCGCGCCGGTCATGGGCGATGACCCGGTACCCTGCGCCGAGAAAATACATCATCTGATTGTCCCAATCATCGGCGCTCAGGGGCCAGCCGTGATGGAACACGATGGGCTGCGCATCCCGCGGCCCCCAGTCCTTGAAGAAAATCTCCGTACGGTCCTGTGTTTTCACAAAGCTCATGATCCAAGGCTCCTCTTGCAGGTGTTATCGGAAATGCTGGAACTGCGGACGGCGGCGGACGTGCGCCGGTCCCGCCGCACGGGCAAAGCGGCGCACGAACGCCGTCCTACTCATTCACGGCCACTGTCGAGACCTGGCGCGCCGCCTGGTCGATTACTTCGGCGACGGCGTGCGGCTGGGTGATAAAGGGCACATGGCTTGCCTCGACTTCCGTGATCTCAGCGCCGGCGCGTTCAGCCTGCTGACGCAGCAGACGCGGATCGATCGCGTGGTCCTGCGTCGCCACGATCGCCCAGCTCGGCTTGTGACGCCATGCCGCCTGCGTCAGTCGCTCGCCGAATATCTCCATATTGATGGGGACCTGAGAGTCCCGCATGAAAGCCGCATTCGCGTCGGTCGTGTCGCCGGCAAAACCTGCCTTGAACAGTTCCAAATTCACGAAGCCGAAGCCGTCGGGACCGGTCTCGATCACGAATTCCGGAGGCGCCGGTATCTCCGCGAACTGGTCCCCCGTGCTTTCGCCCGCATCAGGGGCGAGCGCGGAAACGTAAACCAGACCAGCGACGTTCTCCCCGGTCCCGGCCTCGGTGATGACCGATCCGCCATAAGAGTGGCCGACAAGAATGCTGGGCCCGTCCTGCCGCGCCAGGATACGGCGCGTCGCCTGCACGTCGTCACCGAACGAGGTAAGAGGGTTCTGCACAATCGTGACGCGATACCCGCGCGCGACGAGATCGTCATAAACGCCGCGCCAGCCCGAACCGTCAGCAAAGGCGCCGTGGACCAGCACGACATTCCGCACCGATTGATCTTCTGGGATGCGCGCTTTCGTTTCCGCGTCCGCGGCGACGGATATTGCCGCGATCGTTGCCGCAGCCACGGCGGTGTTTCGGATACCGGAGATCATTGTCTTCTTCCTTGGGGTTAGAGGGGAGTGAAGGCGCTACACTGTGGGGATCGTCCCGCCATCGATGACGTACTCCGCGCCGGTAATGGAGGCGGCGCGGTCCGATGCGAGAAAGGCGATAAGATTGGCCACCTCGTCAGGCTTCGAGGGGCGGCCGACTGGAATGCCGCCCAGCGAATCCATGACGATTTTCTTGCCGCCTTCGCGGTCGACTCCGGCGCTCTTTGCGACCCGTTCGATCATGCTGATCGCCGCCTCCGTCTCGATCCAGCCGGGTGATACGCGCAGGACGCGCACGCCATGGGGCGAAACCTCCTTCGACAGGCTTTTGCTGTAGGTGGAGAGCGCAGCCTTCGCAGCCGCATAGGCGGTTGTCGCCTCCGGCAGCGGAAGTCTGCTCTGGATTGATGTCACGTGAATGACGGCGCCGCGCCCGCGCGCCACCATGTCAGGAACCAGGGCGCGGTCCAGACGAACGGCGGGCATCAAATTGAGATCAAGCTCCCTTGCCCATTCGGCGTCGTCCAGCGCCGAGAATCCGCCAGCCGGCGCAGAAGACCCGCCCAGCATGTGAATAAGCACATCGACCCCGCCAAGGCGGTCCCGCGCGGCGGCGGCAAGATCGGCGCAGCCGCGCGCCGTTGTAAGGTCGGCGGAAATGAAAATGTCCTCGGGCGTCGCATCAGGCCGTGTCCGCGCCGCTGTCAGCACATGGGCGCCAAGCTCACGGAACAGGGCGACTGTCGCAGCGCCAGCGCCGCGTGTTCCCCCTGTAATCAGAACGCGCGTGTCCTGGAGTTGCAGGAAGCCGCTCATGCCCCGATTTCCAGTTGTGAGATTCTTCCGTCTTCAAGCAGGAAGGAAAAAGCGAGCCGGGCCGGACTCCCGGGGAAATTTCCCGAGACCAATGCACGGACGATCGTCCGGCCCTCATTGTCCAGGACCTCCTGCGGTTCCGCGGTATGTTGGTATCGCGCCTTGGCTGCTTGCCACCACTGGGCAATCTCGCGGCGCCCGACATGGATTTTTCCTTCATCCTTGACGGACGCGTCCGCCGCAAAGGCGCTGACCGGCGCCGGCCCGCGAGGGGCCTGATCGGCGTCGAAGAATTGTTTGACAGGGGCGGGCAGTTTCATGGCGATCTCCTGCGGTTTCAGGGTTCGCCAGCCATCTAGGCGTGGACACACGCGACAACAATCGGGATAAAACGGGACCTCCCATTGCGGATTTCGGGACAATGTTTCGAACGGGGCTCAACGAACTCGACGCCGTTATCGCCATTGCGCGCGAGCGGTCGTTCCGCGCCGCCGCGCGCATCCTTGGCGTATCGACAACCGCATTGAGCAATGCCGTGGCCAAGCTCGAGGGGGATCTCGGCGTGCGGTTGTTCAACAGAACGACCCGAAGCGTCTCGCTCACGGACGCGGGCCGGGCCTTTATCGAACAGATGAGTCCCGCCCTGCAGGATATCCACGCCGCCATGGAGGCGGTCCGCTCGCAACAAACCACGCCAACCGGCACTCTGCGTATAAACGCTTTCGCCGCCGGGGCCCGTGAAATCCTGTCTCCGCTGGTTCTGGAATTCCTGCGCCGCTATCCGGAGGTACAGATCGATATCGTTACCGAGGAAAGACTGGTCGATATCGTCGCTGAAGGGTTCGATCTGGGCCTGCGCCGGGCCGACATGGTGCCGGCCGACATGATCGCTGTCCCGCTTGGAAGGCCGCAACGCTACGCCATCGTCGGATCAGCGAAATATTTTGAAACCCATGGCGCGCCGAAAACGCCCCAAGACCTTTTCAAACATCGCTGCATCCGCGCCCGTTTGCCGAACGGAATCCTGTTCCGCTGGCGCTTCGAGAAAGACGGCGAAATCGCCCTTATTGACGCGCCGGGATCACTGACTCTGGATGAGGCCAGCCTGATGCGCACCGCTGTTCTTGAAGGCGTCGGCATCGGTTTGCTGCTTGAGCAGGATATTCGCGAAGACATCCAGGAGAAGCGCGTTGTGCGCGTGCTCGAGGACTGGACGCCGCCATTCGCGGATCTGGCGCTGTATTATCCCAGCCGGCGCAATCCCTCCGCCGCGTTCAAGGCATTCATAGATCTGGCGCGCCAGACCGGTAAGGCGGCGACGGCATAGGGCGAGATTACGGACAGAGAGAAGATTGTTCGCAGAGCGATGGCGGTGCTGTCAGTCTGATGCGAACCGGTCTCCGTAGAGACAAGGAAGCACCCGGCCCTGTCCAGCCAGAAGCTGGCCATTCGAGGGTGTCCAATACTTTGTCTGCCCGCTAAAATCCTGTCAGCTTAGCGCGACCGGACTTTTTGCCGAGTCGCCCGACTCGTTTCGGATGTCGGTTCGTCCAATATAAATCCATGCGCGACGGGGGCAGGAAATGACCACGAAGAGTGCCGACCCCAAATTCGCCACCCTGCCGATTGATGCATTGGCTGAAGACCTGTTCGGTCTCAATCTGAGGGGATTGCGGTCAGTGCGGGTGCTCTGGGTCCGCCCGAAACGCTATTTTTCAGCCGCCAGGACGCTCGACTGGAACGACACATATACGCCGTCGATCCGACTCTGGCTTTCCTTCTTCGCGCTGTATTCTTTGCTGCAGGTTTGGTGGATTGGCGAGAATGCCGGCATGATCAGCGCTTATGCCGCAGGCTTCGCCCAAGCCGGTTTGCTCCTGCCCGAAGGCATGACCTATGAAGACGTCGGCAAGGAGACTGTACTGTGGGTCTTCGGGCTCGTGCCTGTTCTTCATATCGTCAGCATGGTCGCGCTGTCGCTGGTCTATCCATTCTGGGGGGAGCCCACGACAACAGCGCTCCGGCAGCGCTACCTGTTTGCGACGATTGTGCCGAGCGCAAGCTTGATGCCGGTCTTCATGACAATAATGCTGTTTGTACCCGGCGACTGGCTTGTGGGATATGGCATCGTGATCGCAATGGTCTCGTTCCTTATACACTTCCAAACCGGCTATCGCGGAGCGTATGCAGGCGTGTCGGGACTTTCCAAAGTGTGGCGCGCCGGGCTGCTCGCTGTGATCGTTGTCGCTTTGAATACTGCCTGCAGCATCGTGGCCCAGATTGCTGGTATTCTCGTAACCTCCCAGAAGTACGGAGTAGTTACAGGCTGACCCCTTGCCTGAGTGGCTCTTGGTCCGCGATTCTGGGAATTTTCCGAGTGACTGGATGGCGGTGTGCGCAGGCGGAAGCGAACAGGTCTCCACCGTTCCTCTTCGCATGATGTCTCAATATCCTTCCAAATTTCCCAGCAAGCCTTGCCAATGATATTATAAGCGGTCTTGAGGGAGGGCCGTCATGGCGGAGATTGTCTTACACAATGTTCGGCGCGAGGCGCCGTGGGAGTGGCTGGCGCTGGGGTGGCGCGATCTTGTCCAGGCGCCGGTCCTGAGCCTGTCGCTCGGCGCGGTTTTCGTGCTGATCGGACTGGCGCTGAGCGCGGGGCTTTTCGCCGCCGGGTATTCCGCGGCTATCCCTGCGGCGATCAGCGGGTTTGCCGTGGTCGCGCCGCTGTTTGCCATCGGCTTCTACCAGATCAGCCGCACGCTGGACGCGGGCCGCAAGCCCGGGCTCAAGGACCTGTTCAGCCTGCACGCGGACACGGTTTCACAGATCGGATTCCTGGGCGTCCTGCTGATCATTCTGCTGCTGGTCTGGGCGCGGCTGGCGCAGTTCATCTACGCCTATTTCACCAATGGCGTTTACCTGCCGCTGGATGATTTCACCGCCTTCGTCCTGACCGATTCGGCCGGCCTGGCCCTGCTGATCGTCGGCGGGCTCACGGGCGGCGTGCTGGCCATCGCCGCGTTTGCGATCTCCGCGCTCAGCTTTCCGATGCTGGTCGACAAGGACACTGACGCGGTCACAGCGCTGACCGCCAGTGTCAACGCGGTGCGGCGTCAGCCCTTCGTCATGCTGACCTGGGCCGCCATCATCGCGGTCATGACTCTGGCCGGCGGGGCGCTGTTCATCGCCGGGCTGATGGTGGTCTTCCCGTGGCTGGGTCACGCCAGCTGGCGGGCCTACCGGTCCTTTATCGAGGAGTCCTGATCGCGGTCGGGCAGCGGCTTGTCGTCATCCAGCAGGATGCGCTCGGCCGCCCCGTCCAGGTCCTCATACTGTCCGGAATGGACGGACCACAGAAAGGCCCCCAGGCCCAGCACGCCAAGCCCGAGTGCGGCGGGGATAAGCCAGAGAAGCGCGGTCATTTCGAGAGCCTCAGCGCATTCAACGTGACGATGATGGACGATCCGCTCATCGCGATCGCGGCGATCAGGGGCGTCACGAATCCGAACACCGCCAACGGAACCGCGCACATATTGTAGAGCGCGGCGAAGGAGAAATTCTCCACGATGCGCCGCCGCGAGGACCGGGCGACATCCAGCGCCAGCGGCAGGCCGGCCAGCCGGTCGTTCTGCAGCACGAAGTCGGAGGCTGCCTGGCTGATATCTGCCGCGCGCGCCGGGGAGGCGGATACATGCGCCGCGGCCAGCGCCGGGGCGTCGTTGAGCCCATCCCCCACCATCAGGACGCGCCGCCCCTCGCCCGCCAGCGCTTCCAGCCGGGCAATCTTGTCCTGCGGCTTCAACTCGCCGCGCCAGACGGCGACGCCCAGCTGCGCCGCAACCGCTTCCACGGCGGCGTTGCGGTCGCCGGATAGAAGCTCCACCGGGAGGCCGCGCCTGGTCAGGGCGGCAATGGCCTCGGCCGCGCCGGGACGGATCCGGTCCTCGAACACGAAGCGCACAGGGTCCCCTTGCCCGGCCTGCAGCCATGCCTCGGTCGCATCACCCGGCGCATCTTTGATCCCGAGCCAGCGCGCAGAGCCAAAGCGTATGGTTTCGTTATCGATCACGGCGGACATCCCCGCGCCGGACGTCTCCTCGACGTAATCGGCGGTCGGGCCGGGGCCGGCATGGTCGGCGACCGCACAGGAAAGCGGATGGCGCGAGGCGCGGCAGAGGCGCGCGGCCAGGTCCAAAACACCAGCCGGGATCGCGTCCGCATTGATCAGCTTGGGCTCGCCGAAGGTGAGCGTGCCGGTCTTGTCGAAGACGGCGTAATCCGCTTCCGACAGACGCTCCAGCGTATCGCCGGATTTCACCAGAACGCCCTCCCGGAACAGGCGGCCCGAGGCCACGACCTGCACCGCCGGCACGGCCAGGCCCAGCGCGCAGGGGCAGGTGATGATCAGCACCGCGATGGCATTGATGATGGCCGGGCGGAAATCGCCCGTGAAAGCCAGCCATCCTAGAACTGTCAGCGCAGCGAGGGTGTGGACCACGGGCACGTAAAGCCGCGCCGCGCGGTCTGCAAGGCGCACATAGCGGGAGCGGTTTTGCTGGCCCGCCTCCACCAGCCGGGCGATCTCGGCCAGCAGGGAATCCTCCCGCCGGGCCAGCGCCCGCACGGTCAGCGGCGCGGTCAGGTTCACCATGCCCGAATAGATCGCCGCCCCCGGCGCGGTCCGCACCGGATCAGTCTCGCCGGTGACCAACGCTCCATCGACCTCGCTAGCACCCGCCTCCACTTCCGCATCGACCGGCACGCGCTCGCCCGCGGCGATGACCAGCCGGTCGCCGGCCTCCACCTCGCTGGCGCGGATGGTCTTCAGCGCGCCATCGGGACCGATGCGATTGGCCGTGGCGGCCTGCATTGCGGCGAGCTGACGGGCCGCCTGCCCGGCGCGCGCCCGCAATCGGGAATCCAGGAACCGGCCGATCAGCAGGAAGAAGAGCAGCATCACGGCGGCATCGAAATAGGTCTCGCCGCCCCGCAGCGTCTCCACCACCGACAGTCCGGAGGCGAGCAAGACGGCCAACGAGATCGGCACGTCCATATTGACCTGCCGCGCCTTCAGCGCGCCCAGCGCGGAACGGAAGAAGGGGCGGGCCGAATAGGCGATCGCCGGCAGGGCGATCAGCGCCGAAAGCCAGTGCATCAGGGCGCGCGTGGCGGCGTCCATTTCCCCGCCGCCGGACCACACCGAGACCGAGAGCAGCATGACGTTCGCCATCGCGAACGCGGCCACGGCCATGGCGCGCAGCAGCGTCTTCCCCTCCGCGCTCTGGGCGCTGGCGCTGGCGCTGGCGTCCGGATCAAAGGGCGCGGCGGTGTAGCCAAGCTCGGTCAGGCGCTCCACGAAATCGCGCGCGCGGTCGCGCGAGCCTTCCCAGTCGACGGCCAGGCGGCCGGTGGAGAGGTTCAGCCGGGCGTTGCGAACGCCCGGGAAGGCGCGCATTCCGCCCTCGATCTTGGCGATGCAGCCGCCGCACTTGGCGCCCCGCACCATTAGGTCGATGGAAAAGGCTTCGCCCTTTTCCCGGACGAAGGCGGAGGGATCGGCAGTCAGCGCACCCATATGCGGCTCTTGAGTTCAAACGGTTCGGGGGCGGCAGAGACTTCCACGATCCAGCTGCCCTCGGCCAACGTGTCGGCAAGGTGGGCGACATAGAGGCCCTCCCCGGCATAGGCAAAGGCCAGAACGTGATCGTGCGCGGCGTCTGCGGGGTGTTTCACCGCGCCGGCCAGATTCAACCCGCTGACCGGCGCGCCTTGCGCGTCGACGATATGCAGGGTCACGGCACCCTCGCGGCTTTCCAGCTCTGCGCTCCATCCCAGTTCGGTCTGCGCCGCCCGGCGCTCCAGTACCGCGTTATAGGCCAACCCCTGGCGATAGCTCTTGGATTCCTCCTCGCCCCGGAACGTCCCGACGGCGAGCGTGATGAAGGTCGCGTTGACCGCGATCGTCACGGCGAAAAAGCCCACGATCATCGTCAGGACATGCCAGCCTTTAATCTCACGGATCATGATCCGCCTCCTGTTATGAATACGGACCGCGTCACGGATTCCTCACCGGTCGACGGGTCTTCGATACGGAAGACCAGCGGTTCGGACGCGCTGTCGATATCGCCCCGCGACAGCGTCACGAAGATGCGGAAATCGCGCGTGCTGTCGGGTCCCACGGACAGAACCATGTCGTCCTGCCCCAGCACGCTGGTCGTGACTGGTTCCACGCTTTGTATCTCCAGCCAGTAGTCGCGGGCTTCGTGCAGCTTGTTCACCGCCTTGATCGTGTAACCGTTGCGGATATCGCCGCTGGAAAGCCGTACATAGTTGGGGTTGCGGTCACGCTGCGCAGTGACATCCATCGTCGCCCGGGTCAGCAGGGCGAAAAGCGTGATTGCGGTCACGGCCACGAGCGCCACGGCGTAGAAGATGGTGCGGGGACGAACGAAGCGGAATCGCGATGGCTCGCCGCGCAGGCGGCGCTCGATATTGTCCTCCGTGTCATAGGCAATCAGGCCCAGCGGCCGGCCGACCTTGCCCATGATCTCGTCGCAGGCGTCGATGCAGAGCGCGCAATGGATGCATTCCAGCTGTGGCCCGTTGCGGATATCAATACCCATGGGGCAGGCCGCCACGCAGGCCTTGCAATCGATGCAGTCGCCGCGCCCTTCCCAGCTTGCGCCCTTCTTGTGCGCGCCCCGCGGCTCGCCCCGGTCGACGCGATAGGTGACGTTCAGCGCCTCCTCATCGGTCAGCGCGGCCTGGATGCGCGGCCAGGGACACATATAAGTGCAGACCTGCTCGCGCATCGTCCCGGCGAGCGTATAGGTCGTAAAGGTCAGAAGGCCGAAAAACAGGTAGGAGGAAAGCTGCGCCTCGCCGGTGAAGAAGTTCCCGATCAGGTCAAAGGCGTCGTGGAAATAAAGGATCCACGCGCCGCCCGTCGCCGCGGCGATCAACAGCCACACGGCGTGTTTGCCGGTTTTCCGCGCCGCCTTCTCCGTCGACCACGATGCGCGGTCCAGCCTGATGCGGGCGTTGCGATCGCCTTCGAAGATCCGCTCGACCGCGATGAAAAGGTCCGTCCAGACGGTTTGAGGACAGGCATAGCCGCACCACACGCGGCCAAACAGCGCGGTGACCAGGAACAACGCCAGCGCGGCGATAATAAGCAGCGCCGTGACGAAATAGACTTCCTGCGGCCAGATCTCGATAAAGAAAAAATAAAAGCGCCGCCCGGCGAAATCGATCAGCACCGCCTGGTCCGGCGCGGCGGGGCCGCGGTCCCAGCGGATGAAGGGCACGGCGTAGTAAAGCCCCAGCGCGGCCAGCATGAAGGCCCATTTGGCGCTGCGGAACTTGCCGTGGACCAGCTTGGGATAGATCGGCTCGCGCTTCTTGTAGAGCTGGCGTTGCTCGGCGTCGTTCACCGCCTCGGCGCGCGAGCGGCGCACGCCCGGCGCCGCTTCCCTGGCGGCGTCCGGTCGATCTGGCGCAGTCGTGACTGTCATATCGGTTCTGCGGGTCTGTTCCCGCTTGATCAGCCGGCGGGATCCTGTTCGTCCGCGCCTGTTTCGGTCTCGGCGTCCTCCCCGCCGCCGAGCGAGTGAACATAGGTGGCCAGCGCGGCGATCACCGCCTCGTCCAGCCGCTCCGACCAGGCAGGCATGACCCCGGCGGGGCCACGCCAGATGCTCTGGTAGATTTCCTCCGACGAGCCGCCATAGAGCCACTCGGCGTCGGTCAGGTTCGGCGCGCCAAACGTGCGGTCGCCCGCACCCGACGGGCCGTGGCAGCTGGCGCATTGCTGAGAGAATATCTCCGCGCCCAGCGCTGCCCTTTCAGGATCATGCTCCTGGCCGGACAGCGACAGGACGTGCTGGGTCACTTGGCCGATTTCCTCGCCGCCATAGATCCCGTCCGCGCCGAAGGCGGGCATCATGGAGAACCGCGTCTGCGGATGCTCGGATCGGATGCCCACATGCAGTGTGTGCAGGATCTCTTCATAGCTTCCGCCCCACAGCCAGACATCGTCATTGAGGTTCGGATAGCCCTTGAAACCCTGCGCGCCGGAGCCGTGACAGGTGGCGCAATTATCGCCGAAAGCGGACTCGCCCGCGGCCAGAGCGAAGCGGAACAGGTCCGGGTCGGACTCGATCTCCTCCAGCGTCGCACCGGTCAGGCGTTCGAAATTCTCCGAGCGGCTGGCCTCCAGCGCGGCCATCGCCTCGGCGACATTCTCCCGCTCGGAATTGCCGGTCAGGCCTTTCGTGAAGCCGTCAAAGCCGGGCGGCGCGGGCAAGGCCGGCATGAAAACCATATAGATCACCGACCAGACGACGCTGGCGTAGAAGATCCACAGCCACCAGCGCGGCAGCGGATTGTTCAGCTCCTTGATCCCGTCCCACTCGTGACCGGTGGTTTCGACGCCGGAGACTTCATCGATTTCAGGTTTGTCAGCCATTCTTGCGGTCCTCTCCGGGTCCGTTCTCGTCTTCGGAGCCGGGCTTTTTGTCGTCCAGCGGCATGCGGGCGGCCTTGTCGAACTTCTTCTGGTTTCTTGGCCACAGCGCGTACGCCAGAACCACCGCGAAAATCACCACGAACAGGAGCAGGCCCCATGTCTGCGCGAAGCTGGAAAGCGTGTCGTAATTCATGGCGCTATCTCAGGTTTTCTTCGGCTTCGGCCTCGTAGGTGGAGAAATCCACCATCGTTCCGAGCACCTGCAGGTAGGCAATGAGGGCGTCGAGCTCGGTGATCTCGTCCGGATTGCCGTCGAATTCGCGCGTCACGGCGCCGGGATAACGCTCGGTGAGGTCCGGTCCGGCGAAAGGATCGGTCTGGGCCTTCAGGTCCGCCACTGCATTGTCGAGCATGTCGTCGCTATAGGGCACGCCGACAGCGCGGTTTGCTTTCAGCATTTCCACGATATGCCCGTATTTCAGCGGGCTTTCCTCGAGGAAGGCATAGGGCGGCATAATGGATTCGGGCACGACGGAGCGCGGATCGCGCATGTGATCGCGGTGCCATTCGTCGGAATATTTCCCGCCGACGCGCGCCAGGTCCGGCCCAGTCCGCTTGGAGCCCCACTGGAACGGGTGGTCGTACATGCTTTCGGCGGCCAGCGAGTAGTGGCCGTAGCGCTCCACCTCGTCGCGGAGGGGGCGCACCATCTGCGAGTGGCAGGTGTAGCAGCCCTCGCGGATATAGATATCGCGGCCCGCCAGCTCGAGCGGGGTGTAGGGTCGCACGCCGTCCACCTCCTCGATCGTGGAGTTGAGGTAGAAGAGCGGCGCGATTTCCACCAGGCCGCCGATCGAGACCACGATCAGCACGGCCACGGTCAGGATCAGCCCGTTGCGTTCCAGAACGCGGCTGTGAAAGTCTTTCAGGAGGCGGTGGTGCCAGAGCATGGTTCGATATCCTCCTTACGCGACCGCTGACGCGGGCATCGTGGCCGGGATCGTTTCGGCGTCGCGCACCTCGCCCCGGATGGTCTTGTAGATGTTGAACACCATGACCAGCGCGCCGGAGAGGTAGAGCACCCCGCCGAGAGCGCGGATCACGTAATAGGGTTTCATCGCCTGGACGGTCTCGATGAACGAGTACTCCAGGAAGCCCAGCGCGTTATAGGCGCGCCACATCAGGCCCTGCGTGATCCCGGCCGGCCACATCGCGGCGATGTAGAGCAGGATGCCAAGCGTCGAGAGCCAGAAATGCCATTCGATCAGGGACTTGGAGTACATGGATTTGCGCTTCCATAGCCACGGCACCAGGCAATAGACCGCCCCGAAACTGATGAAGCCGACCCAGCCCAGCGCGCCCGAATGCACGTGGCCGATCGTCCAGTCCGTGTAGTGGCTGAGCGAGTTGACCGCCCGGATCGACATCACCGGGCCTTCGAAGGTCGACATGCCGTAGAAGGCGACCGAGACGACCAGCATGCGGATCACAGGATCGGTGCGCAGCTTGTCCCAGGCGCCTGACAGGGTCATCAGGCCGTTGATCATGCCGCCCCAGCTCGGCATCCACAGCATGATCGAGAACGTCATGCCCAGCGTCTGCGCCCATTCGGGCAGTGCGGTGTAGTGCAGGTGGTGCGGGCCGGCCCAGATATAGATGAAGATCAGCGACCAGAAATGGATGATCGAGAGCCGGTAGGAGAACACTGGCCGCTCGGCCCGTTTCGGGATGAAGTAATACATCATCCCCAGGAAGCCGGCGGTCAGGAAGAAGCCCACTGCGTTATGGCCGTACCACCACTGGGTCAGCGCATCCTGCACCCCCGAGAACAGCGAATAGGAGCGCGCGCTGAACGGGGTAACCGGCATGGCCAGGTTGTTGATCACGTGCAGCATCGCGATGGTCACGATGAAGGCGAGATAGAACCAGTTGGCCACGTAGATGTGGGATTCGCGGCGCTTCTGGAGCGTGGCCAGGAAGATCAGCAGATAGGCCACCCAGATGATGGTCAGCCACAGATCCGCGTACCATTCCGGTTCGGCGTATTCCTTGGACTGGCTGACGCCGGACAAGTAGCCGATGGCCGCCATGACGATGAAGAACTGGTAGCCCCAGAATACGAACCAGGGCCAGAGACCGCCCGCCAGACGCGTCCGGCAGGTGCGCTGAACGACATAGAAGGACGTCGCGATCAGCGCATTGCCGCCGAAGGCGAAGATCACCGCGGACGTATGGAGCGGCCGCAGCCGCCCGAAATTGGTCCAGCCAAGCGCTTCGAAATACAGAAAGTTCGGCAAGGCGAGCTGGAAGGCGATGATGACGCCCACCAGAAGTCCGGCGATGGCCCAGAACATTGTGGCGATCACGCCCGCGCGAACAACGCCTTCCGCGTATTGCGTCTGATCGAAAACGGGCGCGCCGTCCGAATAGGTCATGAAAAGCATGACCAGGCCCGTGAAAAATCCCGCCATCAGGAGCCAGGCCTGGCCCTCCATGACAGGATCGCCCCCGCGTGAGGCGGCCAGAAGTGACCAGAAAAGGCCCGCGAGCAGAATCAGGGCGATCGATAACCCGTCGATTCCGAAGCCGCGCGGCTGTGCTTGGGCGTGCGCCATAGTCGAAAAGTCCCCAGAAGACCCGCTCAAATTCGTCCAGTCGCGACCCGCCCTGATGGCGGCCACAGACTGCTGATGCCCGACCGCGCGGACCGGCGTATTGATTTCAATCAAAGAAGCGGCGCGTCCGATCAGCCTATGGGGTGGGCCATGGAAAAGAGTCTCGATCAGCGCCTCGAACGCGCCTTCCTCGTCTCCGGGTTTTCCGCCGCCGCGGCGGGAGTCCTGCTTGCCTGCGGGGCGATGCCGGGTGCGGCCATGTCTGCGCTGTGCCTGTCGGCTCCACAGCTTCAAACATCAGGGCATTGCGCGCTTTGTTACGCGGCCGCCGGGATTATTGCCGGCGCTGCCGCCTATCTGTGGCGGGAATCGCGCTCCCTCCCCCGCGCGGCGACCCGCTAAACCGAAACCGAGTGCACCGCCGTGGAGGCGGGGAGGTGAGCGTCAAACGCCGCGGCGGCATGGCGCACCAGCGTGCGGTATTGCGGATTGACGATCACCACCCCGCTATAGCTGGAGACGACGCCGTCCGCTTCCAGCTCCGCCAGATCCGGCGCCGGCGCGGCGAGACCGTGACGCGCGGCGATCTCGCCCGTATCTACTTCGAAATGGCACATCAGGCGGGCGATAATCTCCCGCCGCATACGGTCCTCAGGGATCAACCGGTAACCGCGGGCGGCGGTGACCGCGCCAGCGTTCACCTGCCGGTCCCATTCATGCGTGGCCGCGATATTCTGCACATATCCCTGCGGCAGCTCGCTGATCGAAGATGCGCCAAGCCCGATCAGTGTCGTCGCCGTATCGTCCGTATAGCCCTGGAAATTGCGGCGCAGTTTTCCCTCCGCCTGGGCGCGGGTCAGCGCATCGTCCGGCTTTGCGAAATGGTCGAATCCGATCGGCGCATACCCGGCGCCGATTAGAACCGCCGCCATGGCCTCCGCCTGGCGCAGGCGCGCCTGCGTCCCGGCCAGGCTTGCCTCGGGGATCAGGCGCTGGTGCGTCTTCAGGTGCGGTACGTGGGCATAACCGAAGACGGAGAACCGATCGGGCGATAGGCTCAGCGCCTGTTCGGCCGTCCTGCGGCAATTTTCCTCCGTCTGACCCGGAAGGCCGTACAGCAGGTCAAAGTTCAGGCCCGCGATCCCGGCCTCCCTAATGCGCGCGGTCGCTTCGGCCACGACAGGGAAGGGTTGCGGCCGGTTGATGGCGTTCTGGACATCCGTGTCAAAGGTCTGGACGCCGAAGCTGGCCCGCGTGAAACCGGTCTCTCCCATGGCTGCGGTAAAATCGTCGGACAAAAGGCGCGGATCGATCTCCATGGCAATTTCTGCGGTATCGAGCACGTCGAAACGCGACCTGAGACGATCCATGAGCCGGCGCAATTCATCGCCCGGCAGATAGCTGGGACTGCCACCGCCCCAGTGAACATGGCTGACTTTGAGTCGCGCCGGAACGATGTCCGCGATCAGATCGATTTCCCGCAGCAATGTCTGTGCATAGGCCGCAACGGGCTCGATCCGCCGCGTCGCCTTGGTATGGCAGCCGCAGTACCAGCACATCGCCTTGCAGAAGGGCACGTGCAAATAGAGCGATACCGGCTTTTCAGCCGGCAGCGCCCGGAGCCATTGCGCATAGGTTACCGGATCGATGTCCGTTCCAAATTGCGGCGCGGTCGGATAGCTGGTGTAGCGAGGCGTCCGGCGCGCGGCGTATTTCAGCAGGATCTGATCTGTCATGCATATCCGATAGCGCTTTGAGCCGGACCCGTTTTTGCGCTAACGCAAACCGGAGAGCATGAGACTCACAGACTCCGCCGCATGACCCGAACCTACGCGCAGGAACAGCTACAGGCGCTGGTGCAGACCGCCGTCGACGGCATCATGTCGATCGACCGGCATGGCGTGGTGAATCTCTACAACCCGGCCTGCGAGAAAATCTTCGGATGGACGGAGGCCGAAGTGCTTGGCCAGAACGTCTCCATGCTCATGCCGTCCCATTATTCGGGCCAGCATGACCGCTATATCGGGCGATATCTCGATACAGGCGAGAAACGCATCATTGGCATTGGCCGGGAGGTCGAAGGGCTGCGCAAGGACGGCGCGGTCTTTCCCATGGACCTGAGCGTCGGCGCTTTCACACATGACGGAGAGCCGCGCTTCGTCGGCATCGTGCGCGACCTGACCGAGCGTGTCTCCGCCGAGCGGCGCCTGCGCGAGTTGCAGTCTCAACTGATCCATATGGGCCGTGTCAGCGCCATGGCCGAAATGGGCTCCTCTCTCGCCCATGAGCTGAACCAGCCGCTTACCGCCATCTCGCTCTTCCTCGCTGCGGCCGAGCGCTCGCTCGAAAATGACCCGGACAAGGCGAAAGGATTATTCCAGCGCGCCCAGACCGAAGCGAACCGGGCCGGGGATATCGTGCGGCGCATCCGGCAGATGGTGGAGCAGGGCGACCAGGAAAAATCGTTCATCTCCATCCGGGAGGTGATCGAGGCCGCCGTGGAGCTGTGCAGCGTGTCCGAAGTGGACCGGTCAGCAGAGATCGATACAAGCCAGGCCGATGACGCGGCGGAAGTGTTCGCCGACGAAACCCAGATCCGCCAGGTCATGGTCAACCTGATCAAAAACGCGCTGGACGCCACGCAGGGCCAGTCCGAACGCAGGATTCGCGTGCGAACCGAGATCGATGACGATTTCCTGTCGGTCATTGTCGATGACAACGGGCCCGGCATCGACGCCGAGATTGCCGCGAGACTGTTCTCGCCCTTTGTCACCAGCAAGCCGAACGGGCTGGGCATTGGTCTTTCCATCTGCCGCAATATCGCCGAGGCGCATGGCGGCAGCCTGGAGCTGGCCGTGACCGATGGTTCCGATAGTCTCGGGGGCGCGCGATTCAGACTTGGCCTTCCGGTAAACTGAGCATGACGGACTTCTCCTCCACGATAGCCATTGTCGATGACGATGACTCGGTGCGCGAGAGCCTTGCCGCCGCCCTGGAAGGACCGGAACGGAAAATCGTGCTCTACCCGCACGGCCTTGCCTTCCTGCAAGGCCTGAAGGATGGCGCGCCGGACCTTGTCTTCCTCGACCTGAAAATGCCGCAGCTTTCAGGGTTGGACGTGCTGCGCCGGCTCAAGCCGCTGAATTTCCCCGTCATCATGATCAGCGCTCATGGCGACATTTCTGCGGCCGTCCAGGCCGTGAAACTGGGCGCATTCGATTTCATAGAGAAACCCTTCACGCCCGCCATGCTGGATGCAGCGGTCGCCCGGGCGCTGGACAAATCAGCGGAGGATGACTCAGGCGCGGCGCTGGAAGCCCTAACCGGCCGGGAACGCGAGGTCGCCCGCGCCCTGAATGACGGTCTTACGAACAAGGAGATCGCGCGGGAGCTGGACGTCAGCCCGCGCACCATCGAGATTCACCGCGCCCGCGTGTTCAGCAAGCTGGGGGTGCGCAACGTCGCCGGTCTGGTGAAACTTTTGTCAGAGCGTTCAGCGGAAATTTGATCCGGAGCAAAGCGCGGCGCCGCGCGCTTGGTCATGGTCGGCGCCATCATGCCAACGTGCCACATCTATCTTGTCGAGACAGACGCCGTTGTCCGGGAGGCGTTTGAGGCCTTTGCCGACGCCTATGGATTCCCGGTCCGGACCTATGCCGATCTCGCGCGGTTCATAGACGATGCGGCGCCGAACGCCGCGGACCTGGTGGTGATCGACCTGCCGGCCCCCGGCGCGCTGCAGCGGCTTGAGCCCTGGCTGGCGCGCCTGCCCCGGCAGCCGCGCCTGATGGTCGTCTCCGGCCTCGGCAGCGAATGCTTTGACCGCGCGCTGAAACGCCACGACGGCGCCGTGGCGTTCCGGAAGCCGCTAAACCCGGTCCAACTCCTTGAAAGCATTATTGGCTCGAACCACGCCGCACCGCCTGCGGCAGGCTGACATACGGGAAATTACGTACGCGCTGATCCGAATTTTTTTATCGCCTGGAAAACGCGAGAAAGGCTCCACACATTCAGCGGAGCATTCATATGCGCGACCTCAAGACCAGACAGTTTGCCAAGGCCGAGCCGATCTATTTCGCCGGCGACACCGGGGTGCGCCTGATGAAAGTTGTCAGCGGAGCCGTCATGGTCTTCCAGATTTTCGAGGATGGACGCCGCCAGATCACCGACTTCGTCACGCCCGGCGAGCTGCTGCATTTCGATTTCGACGGCGCGGTGGATCACTACGCCGAAGCGCTGACCGAGGTGGAGCTGATCCAGATAGAGGCGAGCGCCGCGCTCACTGACCCGGACTGGGCAGACTACATCTTCAAGCAGATGCGAGAGCGCCTGGGGCGCGAGCGCAAGCATGTCGCGCTTCTGGGCTGCAAGTCCGCCGCCGAGCGGCTGGCAGAATTCCTGATCATCGTCTCCGAGCGCCTGACCTCGCCCGTCGGAGATCTGGAGCTTCCCATGACGCGTCAGCAGATCGCCGATTATACGGGCCTGACGATCGAGACCGTCTCACGCCTGTTTTCCCGCTGGACGCGCGAACGCCGTCTGATCCCGACCGGCCGCCGCACCTACCGTATCGAGGGCGCGCTTGCGGCCTGAAACACCAAGCGGGCCGGATAGACCGGCCAAGGCCAATGACTGATTCCGAAATCCCGGTTGCCCCGGCGCGCAGCGATCGCCGCGCGCCGCTCCACCCCGACATTACCGAGGCGCTGATCCAGCGCGTGGTTCACCGTTTTTATGCCCGCGTGCGCGCCGATGAGCGCCTGGGGCCGATTTTCGAACGGCGCATCGGGGATCACTGGGCGCCTCATCTGGACCGGATGTGCGATTTCTGGTCCTCCGTCCTGCGCATGACCGGCCGCTACAAGGGCCGGCCCATGCCCGCCCATATGAAGTTGAAAGACGTGCGGCCCGACGATTTCGAGCGCTGGCTGGGCCTGTTCCGCCAGACAGCGCGGGAAGAATGCGCGCCTGATGTCGCCGCCCTGTTCATCGACCGCGCCCAGCGCATCGCGGGCAGCCTCAGCCTGGCGATGTTCTTCGATCCTGCTCGCGCGGGGCCTTCGGAAAATACCGGCGCATAGGGAAAACCCCGTACGCGCTCACCCGAATTTCGCCGCACCGCCGCCGCTGCTACTTCCCATTTCATCGGACACCGGCCCGCGAGGCGGGCTGAATACAGAGACAAGAAATGACCGAACCTTTCATCGATCTTAGCGTCCACCACAAACCGGCGGGCCTGCGCGACCGCGTCGCCTACGGCTTCGTGAAGGCGCTGCGCCTGTTTGCCGACACCTTCTTCGCCAAGCGCTATGGCCACCGCGCCGTGGTGCTCGAGACCGTGGCCGCCGTGCCCGGCATGGTCGGCGCGACGCTGAATCACCTCAAATGCCTGCGCCGGATGCGGGACGACCGCGGCTGGATCAAGACTCTAATGGACGAGGCCGAAAACGAGCGCATGCACCTGATGACCTTCATCGAGGTCGCCAAGCCGACCCTGTTCGAACGGGCCATGGTGCTGATCGCTCAAGGCGTCTTCTATAACTTTTTCTTTCTGCTCTATCTCATCTCGCCCCGCACCGCCCACCGCGTAGTGGGCTATTTCGAAGAAGAGGCGGTGATCAGCTACACCCATTATCTCAAGGAAATCGACGAAGGCCGCAGCGAAAACGTCGCCGCGCCGGAAATCGCGAAACGCTACTGGAACCTGCTCGAGGGCGCGACCCTTCGCGATGTAGTGCTGGTGGTCCGCGCCGACGAGGCCCATCACCGCGACGTCAATCACGGCTTCGCGAACGAACTCGCCGGCCTGCCGCACGGTGCCATCGCCCCCTGCCCGCCGCACGAGGAACTGAAGCCAAACTGGAAAGCCGCGGCCTGAACGCGCTTCCTTATCCTGAACAAAAGGGCGGCGCTTCCCGGCACCGCCCTTTTTCCATTGTCCGTAATCAATGCCGCCTAGGTGCTGTCAGGCGAATTCGAACCGGTCCTCGTAGAGCCAGGATGCGCCGGTCTCAGGCCGCACCGAGCTGGCGCCACTCGGCAAGGGCGGCGTCGCGATGATCCTTGAAAGCTGTGCGGCGATTGATATGGCGGTCGTGGTTGAAGTGGTTGAAGACGGAGGAGTGGACAGAGGCGAACTTCTGCAGACTTCGCATGCGCCGGAAGCGCTGCATCGCCCGTTCCCGTCTCCGTAATGGAAGATGTGAGTTTTCGGCCCGATTATCTAGCCAGCGGCCCGTCTCATGGCGGCCGTCCTGCCCCAGCTCCCGCAGCGCCGCGCTGTAAGACCGAAGCTTGTCCGTAACGATCGAGCGCGGCTCACCGTATCGCCTCATCGCCTTGCGCAGAAACCGAAGGCCGCCTCGCGATCCCGCGTCTTCGAGACATAAGCCTCCAGTACCTCGCCCTCGTGATCGATCGCCCGCCATAAATAATGCGTCTCGCCGCGGATCTTCACGAACATCTCGTCGAGATGCCATCGCCACTGCGGGAACGACCGCATCTGCTGAGCCCGCTTCCGTCTGATCTTGCCAGCGAACATCGGGCCAAAGCGGTTCCACCAGCATCGCACCGTCTCGTGGCTGACATCGATGCCGCGCTCGTGGAGCAGATCTTCCACGTTCTGGAGCGAGAGCGGAAAGCGGACATAGAGCATCACCGCCAGACCGATCACCTCCGGCGATGTCTTGAAATAACGGAACGGATTGGCCATCCGGAAACGCTAGGCGGACCGGGCCAGCCGCTCAAGCCTGTTTCCTCTGACAATACCGTCGCGCCGCCTTGCGATTGGGCGTTCTCGAGACACACACCTCCAGCTTCTTTACCTCGTGATCGGTCGCGCGCCAGAGATAGGGAGTCGCCGCGGAATTTCATGTACATCCCGTCCAGATGGCAACCACTTTCGTCTAATCACACTTCGCGGTAAGTTTCATGACCTTATCATGTGCGCCATGAATGGAACTCAACAGAGCTTCAACGCGAATCGATTCTCCCCAGTCGATGATAATGGGCTCGCTGGGCTGACCTTTATCCATCCAGCTTTCGCCAATCATCAGCCGGCTCGCCGTCCAGTTCTGATTGTTCCTGATCACGCTGATCGACTGCATGTGATCGGCCCGAACAAGATTAAGCGTCAGGTCCGTTTCCTCGATCAGAAGACGAGCGGGCATACTGCCTTCAGCCTTCATCGCGCACGCTGCAATTTCGTGGGTGGTTGTTTCGCCATCAATCGTCAATTGAGCCGATCCGAAGGAAAGGGCCGCAGCGAGAGACGTAGAAAGTGCGAGCGATATCATCAGTGGCTCCCTGAGAAATAGAATAGCGTCAGCCTGTAAAATCGTCTGCGCGAGGAAAATAGTGCAATTGTCCTATGGAAGATGAATTGGAACGGTGCTGTCCGGCGAATTACCTCGGGAGATCTCCTGAAATAGCGAAATGGATTGGACGGCTGGAGACCGGCTGACGCAGGTCGAGGGTCTCAATCCAATTTCTTGTGACGGCGCCTTGAATAAGCTTCACCCACAAGCGAGCATTGCTAGAGTGTCTTCCGCGTGAACAGCAGGAACTCCGCCATGGTGCGATCAGGCGAAAACAATGATTTTCTGCTGGAACTCTATCACGACTCCATGTCATGCGAGCCTGATGCGTTACGTCTGCGGACGCTGAAAAACCTGCAACAGATTCTTCCGTTCGATTTCGCGGTCTGGGGCGGCGGCCGGGCTGACGACCGGATGGTTACCGATCTCGCCGTTCTGGACCAGTCGGACGCTGTCCTGGGTGATTGGGAGGCCGTAGCCCATGATGACGCATTCTGCGATTTGACCCTTACCCGACTTGGCCAGACAGCGCGTTTCGATGACGTGGCGAACTATCGCCGCAGCTTTGCCTATAACGATCACTGGCGCAGGTTCGACGCGTCTCACATGATGGCGACGATCACGGCCGAGAAGTCGGACGGATATGTCAGTTTTGTCGGCTTGTGCGCCGATGGACAGCGGCACGCATTCTCCGACACGGAACGCGCTTTCAAGCAAGCGCTAATGCCGCACCTGTCACAAGCCCTTCGCATCAACCGCGACCTGTGGACCGGCCGCGCGGCGATTAACAGCGAAGCCGTGGCCATGATAGACCGACAAGGCTGGATTCTGTCCCGCCAAGGCCGCTTCGATGAAATTGCAACGGAGGAGTGGGGCGCCCGTCTCTGCGCCATCCCGCCGGACGTCATGCGGACCCTGACCGGCCATGGAGTATGGCACGGACGGGCAGGCTCGGCCCGGCTTTCGACTTTCGGAAACGCCTGTTTCATTCATCTCGCCTCTCAGCCGGGGCTGTCGCTACTGACGCCGCGAGAGCGGGAAGTCGCCAAACTTTATGCTGCGGACCTTACCCACAGGCAGGTTGCCGCGGCGCTCGGCACATCGCCTTCCACGGTTAGGAACCAGCTCGCGCGCGTCTACGACAAGCTCGAAATATCGAGCAAGACGGCTCTGTCGGCGCTCTTTCGCCATCCTTGATCTATTGGGGCAGCCGGCATGGGCCAGATGCACTATTCCATCCCCTCCGCAGCCGGCTAGGTTTGCGCGGATCATACCCTGGTGGCCGACCGCCGTGCCGGGCAGCTGATTGGGACGACATGAACAAACATCCGCCGCCGTGGGATGCTGGCCGACAGCGTTTCCTCATGTTTTTGATCGGTTTGCTGGCCGTTCTTCTGCCGCCCCTATCCGCTCATGCGGACATAGACGGTCATGGACCGGACGCCTGGCGGGTTGTGGGAGTGGCGGAGAATGATGTTCTCAATGCGCGCATGGGGCCGGGAGCCGATTATCCGGTGATCGAGACATTCGCACACGATGCCCGCAGCCTGAAACAGATCACCTGCGTGCCGTATTATACGCCCGCGCACTATTTCAAACTGAGCGAAGCCGAGCATGAAGCCCTGCCAGCGCGCTGGTGCCTGATGCAGACGGCCGACCTCGGCAAGGCCGGGTGGGTAGCTCAGCGTTATCTGAAGCCGGATTACACAGCCTCTGCCCCAATCGCCAACACGTCCGAGTCGGCAACGCCCGGAAGCGACGCGTTGATCATGCGCGCCCGGGACCTCGTGCGAACCTTGTACGAGTGGGCGGAACAGGCCCCGGCGGGCGGGCGGCATCCTTTGGACCCCGCGCATGCGGGCCAGTTCTTTTCCGTCGGCGTGGTGGAGGCGATGAAGGCCCGTCCGCCCGGCGCCAGCCCGCTCTATGGCGCACAGGACTTCGACGGCAGTGTCTCCGATCCGTTTCCCGATCCGGAGCAACCCATGCTGCGCGGCATGATCACTCTGCACGTGGACATCGTGAATTTCGGCCAGCCCCGCCGCGTGACCTTCAGGCTGCGCGCAGACCCCGCCCGACCCGGGGCGCCCCTGCGAGTCTTCCGCATCGAACACGAGGACTGGGCATTCCCCGAGACCTCATCAAACTAGGGAAATATCATCATGAGCTTATCTCCGATGCGCCTTCTGTGCGCGGCCGGTCTTTTTGGCCTGTGCGCCGCTGTCCCGCTTTCCGCATCGGCCCGGATCCAGACTTCGCCCATTGGCACGGTCAAAGCGGTGATCGACGGCAAGGATTATGCGGGCGAGACGCTCGCGGTCCCGTCAGAGGATTCGGCCACTGCGGATTTCAGAACGTTCGGCCCGGTGACAAATCTCGCCATTCAGGCTCAGGACCCCGAAGCTGAACGCCGGATGCACAATGTCCTGACGCTGGAGATCAGCGTCATGGGAGAAGGCGCGGGCGCACAAATAACCGCCAGTTCGGCGTCCTATTGGCCCGATGGCATGAATGCGCCGTTCTATACAAGCGAAGAAGGCGCGGGCGGCGCCTCGATCACGCTGGAAGCCTTCTCGCTGGAGAGCGGCGCGGCACGGGCTGCGGGGAGTTTCGAAGCTACGCTGTGCGCCAAGGAAAGCTACTTCGCAGAGATTGATCTCGAAGATTGCCTGCCGGTCGAAGGCGTCTTCGATACCGCCTTGCACAAGGCGGACTGAAGTCCGTGACCGGCCGCACTCACGCGCTTCCGCTGATATGCCTCGCCGCGATTCTCGCGCCGCTTCAGGCTCACACTCAACCAAGAGACAGCAACGCCCCCTTCCAGGACGGCTACGATGCGCTCTATGGCGATGATCTTGTCGGTGAATGGGAAGGGACGGTCAGCGGCAGCACGGTCAGTCAGGCTGACGGACGGCTTGGCGGTCAGGCCGTGTTCGTCAAACGCGGCTATGAGAATCGGGAGGACTTCGGCCTGGTCCTGCACGATCAGCTTAATCGCCGGGGACGCGACTTTTCCGAGATCCGCATAGGCATGATCCCGTGCGGACCGGAAGGGCGGCGGACGCGCCTCGTGCACGGGCTGGAGTTGCGCGACGCGCCGCCCGGTTCGGGGACGCTGTCCTTCCAGAACACCGTCGCGGACACCGGGCGGGACGACATGACGGTCCAGCCCGGATACGGGCCGGCGCTTGAAAAACCCGCCATTCTCCAGACCGAATGGACCGATGAATCCTTCACGCTCACGGTCTCTGGGCAGCTCAAATCCGCCGTCCTGCCCATGCGGAACGGCGTGCTCGACTATGAAAGCGACCAGAAAGGCTGGATCGAGCAACTGGGCCTGAACCTGCAATTCGAGCTGCCGCGCACGCCTGAAACCGAGGAACTTTTCCAGTCGACGCTCTGCCGGCAAGCGGGGAATTTCAACGTCGTGGAAACGCGGCCCGTCCACGGGAAGGAGAATGTGGTCCTCTCCGGCGCGGAATTCGATGTCGAGTTCAGCGAAGACCTTTATCAGGGCAGCTTCGACTCTTCGACAATCATGTTGACGACCCTCGATCCGGACGGCGGCTATATCTACGTGGATGCCGATTATTCGCTGGAGACCCCCACAACGCTTCGGATCATCCCGCGCGAGAGGCTGCGGCCGGGAACGATCTACGACATTACCCTGACGGGCGGTGACGATGGCATCGTTGGAGCCGACGGCCAGACCCTGGAGGAGGACTATGAATTCACCTTCTCGACACTCGTGGAGCCGGACAATGTGCGGCTCGACATCTACCAAGTCTCGCGGAACGCCACGCTGGTGAACGGCAAACCCGCCTCCGCGCGCATCTATGTGGACTGGGAAGAGCTTGAGGATATTCACCCGGACCGACAGGTGACCAGCTATCCGGTCCAAGTGGAGGTCCGGGATACGCGTGACAAAGTCATCTTTCCAATGCGTGAAAGACGGGCAATGCGTCCGGACCAATTCACCGACGAGGACAGGCGGTTTGGCGATGACAGTCTCAACCTGTTCGGCTGGACCCCGTCATCAAGGAGTCAGCCGGCGACCTTCGTGGCCGAGGTTCTGCCCGATGAATACTATCCGGCTGATCCCGAACGCGAGCCGGACAAGGTTGAGCGTGAAATGGAGTATGCCGGTCAACATGTGAGCCGGCTGACCGTCGATTATTTTATCGCCGCGCATTCCGAATGGCTGCCGGACGGGCCCGAAGAGGAGGCCATCCAGCAGATCATCAGGTCGGCGCACCGGGAGAGGGCCTTCGCCAACCAGATCCTTCCTGTAGCCGATGTCACCGCGCACTATCGCGGCGTCTACAATGTGATGGACACGATCTGCGGCATTCCGGGCATCGAGTGGGTGATGTGCGGCGACGGCTTCAACAACTGGTCCGGAGATCACCCGGTCGCGGCGGTCGAGGCGGAGGGCAACTGGGCCCACCTCCTGCGACTGTTCGAGGAGCATGTGGCGGCGAGGTCGAGCGCCGACATACTGGTTTCCTATCACCCGCCAAGCTTGTCCGGCGGGCAGACCAACTCGCCTTTCGATCAGCCGCCCTCGCTCCCGCTCGACCCCGCGGCGCCGGACCCGGCTCTCACCGACATGATGCGGGTGGATGGCGCGTCGCGGAACGTGATCACAATGGGAACCAGCGGCTATGGCGGTCAGGGCGCGCCGGCGATCCTGCGCTCGCCCATGGTCGTGCATGAGTTCGGCCACGTCTTCGCCCTGCCGCACATTCCCTTCGCCAACGGCCCGGCGCACCGCAAGGAAGTCTGCAAAGCCGGATACAAGACGACGGCAGCGAATATCGACGGCATGCGTATCGCGCTCAACGGCCAGAGCGGGGCGGTCAAATCCAGCGAGAATGGCAACGCGGAGACAACGGCGCCGCTACTCAACCTGATGTTCCCCTGCCTGTGGGAGCCGCGCCGCGATTACTGGATCGATGGTCAGCAGTATGAGTGGCTGGTGGAGCGCATGCCGGACATGCTGCGGATCAACCGCACCACCCGCGCAGCGTACCTACAAGGGCGCGCGGAGACCCGCCGCGCCGGGCGGTTGCCGGCGGCCGGCAACCGCCCGGTCCGGCAGGCATCGTTTAGCTGGACCACTGGGGCGCCCGAGGCCCGGCTCTGGCGCGCCTCCTACAGCCAACCCGCGGCCCTCAGGCCTGAAGAGGAGGCAGTCGCCCGGGACTGGATCATGATATCGGGCCTCGCGGACGGCGAGAATTCGGGTCTGCTGCCCGCCATCACCGTTCGCGGCCCGCGTGATCGCCTCTCCGCCGAGGACGGGGCCTATGAAATTCGGATCGAAGACGCCGATTGCCGCGTGATTGCGCGTTCCTCGGCAGGCCCGGGTCTGGAAAGCGGCGGGAAAGGCGCCTGGCCCTTCTCGGTCACCCTGCCGGTCTCCGGAGAACCCGCGCGGATTGTCTTTTCCCGTGGCAGCGAGATTCTGGCCGAGCGCCGGACCGCTGAATCCCTGCGACCTCCCGAACTAATTTCTCATATACGCGGGGGCGTATATCGGGCGGGCGAGAGGCTGGAATGGCGTGCTGAATCGGGTGATCCGAACCTGATATATACGGTGAGATTCGCCCCCGATGGAGAAACCTGGTCGACGCTAGCAATGTTTCTGACCGATACGGGTTTCACGCCAGACCCGCAGATCTTGAGACCCGGCGCGGCGGCCGCCTTCGAGATCATCGCACATGACGGCGTCCGTGAGAGATCGACACGTCTGCCGGTGAAGGTCGACGTTCCGTTGAAGCCTTTACTGGCGTCCCCGTCGGCCGATGCATTAACAGCAGCGCCAGGTGCGGGAGAACTTGTTTTCAATGCGCCACTCGACCCCGCCTCGTTGAACGCCGTTCACCTCAGCGACGAAACCGGACTAGCGGTCCCGTCGATAGTTGATCTGGAGGGTGGAGGAACGGTCCTTATGGTCGTCCCCGCCGAGCCGGAACCTGATACCGTCTATAAGGTCATCGCCGGAAGGCAGCTCAGAACCAAGGACGGCCGTACACTTGGCTCCGAAGTAAGCTGGCAATTCAGGACATCTGAAGCGATAGACCGCGCCGCGCCGGCGCTCGAGCCGTCCGCCGTTTCTGCTGTGGGTCCAGTCGGCGATAATGTGGAGTCGGCGAACGCCGTTCACGAGAATCCGGGCCAGACGGGGGCGGGCGAGCTAACGCTTGAATTCGGGCGGGAGATGAAGCTGGCGGCCGAGATTCTGACCTGTAGTGCAAACGCTTCGGGTAAATTGGTCGAAGCCGTTTTTGAGATAGAGCCGGGCACGCAACAAATGATCCGGCTGGAGGAATCCGCGAGGGGAATTTTGCGGGCAACACTGGATCAGGGCAAGGGCGTGACCGCGGAAAGCAACGGCCAAGCGGGTGAAAACTGGGCGCTTGATGTGTCAGGCGGTCACGTGTCTGGCAGCGGCATCCTCAAAAATGATGGTATGAGGGCAAATTTTGCTATCCGCGGTTTGTGTCCTGGCGCGTAGAACAGGCATCACCGCCAAGCAGACCACTTAGGCCGCCTCCCACTACGAGCAGAAGAGATTTTAGCGTCCGCCCAGGCTCACAATACGCCGCAGCTGTGATACGGAGTATAGGTCCGCATCAATCTGGTTCACGGAGGGGCGAGTCAACGCTGATCAAATGGGCACGATCTATTGCGGACCTCCCCCGATCCCGGTCCAGCTTTGGACAAGCTGGAATCTCGATCCTTGGCTTCTTGGCGCGCTGGCGATTTTAACGATTGCGTTCCGGCGCAATAAAATCGGGCTCGCGGCTGTCGCCATCCTGGCCGTCGCCTTTGTGTCGCCGCTATGCGCGCTGTCGTCAGCCCTGTTCTCGGCCAGGGCGGCGCATCATGTGATCCTCGTCGCCATCGCCGCGCCGCTGCTCGCACAAGCCCTTCCAGCGCGGCGCGCCCGCGCCCTGACGCCGGCTTTCCTGACATCGACCGTCATTCTCTGGATCTGGCACATCCCGGCCGCCTATGACCTGGCCCTGTCAACTGTCGCCATATACTGGCTGATGCAGCTTACCCTTCTGGCCTCCGCCACCTGGTTCTGGGGCGCCGTTTTCGCCAAACCAGGCTCTCTGGTCGACCGGATGGCGTTCATCGTCGCCTCCTTCGCACAAATGGGAATGCTGGGCGCTATTCTGACCTTTGCTCCCCAGGCGGTTTACGCGGCTCACGCCGTTGCGCCCTATGCCTGGGGGCTGACCCCGCTGGAGGATCAGCAACTGGCGGGATTGATCATGTGGGTGCCGGCGGCAATTCCCTATGCCGGCGCCGCTGCGTTCATGGCCCGGCGAAACTGGGTCCGCGTTGCAAGCGGCGCCCCATGATGGACTGGCTCGTCTCTTTTGTTCCTGTTTTTAAAGGGGTTCATATCGCGGCGATGGCAATCTGGTGCGGCGGCCTGATCGCCCTGCCCTTTATGCTGGGGCGTCACGACCCGGCGATTGTGACGGCTGATTATCGCCTGATCCGCCGGGCCACGCATCTCACCTATACCATGTGCGTCACCCCCGCGGCCGTCATCGCCGTAATTGCGGGCACGTGGCTTATCTTTCTCCGTGAGACCTTCTTCCCCTGGCTGTACGCGAAACTTGTTCTTGTCGCCCTTCTGGTCGCCGTCCATGCCTGGATAGGCCGCACCCTGGTCAAGACGGCCGAGGAACCGGGGCGGCACAGGCCGCCGGAGCCTTATTTCCCGATGACGGCGGTGCTCGGCCTGGTCGTCGGGATCGCGGCTCTCGTTCTTGCCAAGCCCGCCCTTCCCTGGCTCGATTTCCCGGACTGGCTGCTGGAGCCGCGGGACGGTCAGTTGCTCTTTGACGTTCCCAGCCGATAGTCGAACACAAGCTTTCCGCCATGCCAGCCAGTAAACGCCACCATCGCCACGCAAGCCGCCGAAAGCAGAATGCCATAGGGCAGAACCGCATCTTCGTAACCGTAGAGCCGATGGCCCCAGTTTGCGCCGAGAAGGGCAAGAAGGGTCACAGCGATGATGAAATGCGTCCAGGCCGGCGCCCGCGCCCGGATGCCGGAGACGAGCAGCAATTCCGCCGTGCCGGAGAATCCAGCGAACATGCCAAAGAGAAAGCCCGTTCCCGCGGCCCACATGGCGGCGCGCGCCCAGAACGCATCCCCCGTCCACCAGTAAAGCGCATCAGCGCCAAAAGCACAGAAGGTGAGCGCAACCGGAAAGGCGACGCTCATCGCATGGATGGGATGACCCAGCACCGATATCCGCGATTCCGTTTCATCGAATCCCGGACTCTGACTGATGGGGTCGATCAGCTCCTCGTCTTCGCCTTCGATCGTCTCCGTCGTCATATCGCACCGATTCTGGCTTGTGTTTCTCTCATTACCCTTCCCGCCCTTGCCGGTTGCGAAGGCGATCTGTCCACCGTGGCGCCCGCGGGACCGGCCGCGCGCTCCATCGTCACGCTTTGGTGGGTCATGCTGACAGGCGCTGTCCTGATATTCGGTCTCGTCATGATCCTTCTCGGGCTATCCTTCCGCCGGCGAAGCGCGCAGGCGGACGAGGCGCGCCATATCCGGGTCTGGATTATCAGCTTCGGACTCGCCTTTCCCGCGGCGGTTCTGCTCCTGCTGCTCGCATACGGTCTGGTAGTCGGCGAGCAGTTATTGCCGCGAAACAACCCGGAAGCGGTGAGCGTGCAAGCCGAAGCCCGGCGCTGGGCGTGGACATTTTCCTACGATGCCCGGCCGGAAAGGACGACGCAGAATGTCCTCCATATTCCCGCCGGTCGCCCGGTCGATGTCGCCGTCACGTCGGAAGACGTAATTCACAGCTTCTGGGTCCCGCGCCTCGCCGGAAAGATCGACGCGATACCGGGACACGTCAATATCCTGCGGATCGAAGCGGATCAGCCCGGAACTTATGCCGGGCGCAGCGCCGAGTTCAGCGGCGGCGGCTATGACGGATTCAGTTTTACCGTCATCGCCCATGACGCCGCCGGGTGGGACGCCTTTCTGATGGACGAGACCGAATGAGCATTCTTGAACGGCACCGCAAGCTCACGGCGATCTGGTCATCCGAGCCGGGCTTCAAGGGATGGTTCTCGACCGTGAACCACACCGATCTGGGCCGGATGTTCCTCGTCACCGCATTCTTCTTTTTCCTGGTCGGCGGCGTGCTGGCGATGCTGATCCGGGCGCAGCTCGCGACGCCGGATTCGGCCTTCATGGGGCCGGAGATCTACAATCAGGTCTTCACGATGCACGGGACCATCATGATGTTCCTGTTCGCCATTCCCATGTTCGAGGGACTGGCGATCTATCTGCTGCCCAAACTTCTGGGAACCCGCGACCTCGCGTTTCCGCGCCTCACCGCCTATGGCTACTGGTGCTACGTCTTTGGCGGGACCATGCTGCTGGTCTCGATGCTGCTCGGCATCGCGCCGGACGGGGGCTGGTTCATGTATCCGCCGCTGACCGGGGCGATATACTCGCCCGGCATCAATACCGATTTCTGGCTGATCGGCATCACATTTGTCGAAATCTCGGCGATCGCCGCGGCTGTCGAGATTACCGTCTCTGTCCTGAAATTCCGGGCGCCGGGCATGTCGCTCGACAAGATGCCGATCTTCGCCTGGTATGCGCTCGTCACCGCGCTGATGATCCTGACCGGGTTTCCGCCGCTTATTCTCGGCTCCGTCCTGCTGGAACTCGAACGCGCCTTCGGTCTGCCCTTCTTTCAGGCCGAGCTCGGCGGCGACAGCCTGTTATGGCAGCACCTGTTCTGGTTATTCGGCCACCCCGAAGTCTATATCATCTTCCTGCCGGCGGCCGGCGTTATCTCGACCGTTCTGCCCGTGATGTGCCGCACAACGCTGCTCGGCTATGGCTGGATCGTTGCGGCGATCGTGGCGCTGGCTTTCCTGTCGTTCGGCCTGTGGGTCCATCACATGTTCACGACGGGAATCCCGCATATGGGGCTCGCATTTTTCTCCGCCGCCTCAACACTGGTGGCGGTTCCGACAGGCGTGCAGATATTCGCGTGGATCGGCACGATGTGGAAAGGGCGCCCGGAGCTGCGCCTGCCGATGCTGCACATACTGGGTTTCTTCGTGACGTTTGTGATCGGCGGCCTGACCGGCGTCATGGTCGCCGTCGTGCCTTTCGACTGGCAGGCGCACGACACCGCGTTCGTCACCGCCCATCTGCACTACGTGCTTTTCGGCGGGTTTGTCTTTCCCATTCTTGCCGGGCTCTATTACTGGCTGCCCCATTTCACAGGACGAGAGCGATTCTTCCGGCTGGGAGAGGTCGCCTTTGCGTTCATCTTCACCGGCTTCCACGTGACATTCCTGGCCATGCACTGGGTCGGACTGCTGGGCCAGCGCCGGCGCATCTCAACGTATCAGGCGGAGGACGGCTGGACAGCAATCAACCTGATTTCCTCAATCGGCGGATTCGTTCTGGCGATCGGCATCGCGATCGTTGTCATCGAAGTGGCGCTTCATGCCGTGACGGCCAATCGCGGAAAACGCAATCCGTGGAAAGCCGCCACGCTGGAATGGGCGATGATGACGCCAGCGCCCGCATATAATTTCGCGAGCCTGCCGCACATATTCAGCCGTGAACCGCTCAACGATGACCCTGACCTGGCGGTCCGCCTGGCGCGGGGCGAAGGCTATCTTGGCGACTCCGGCCCCGGCGGGCGCCGGGAAACCCTGACGGTGAACGCCTCGTCCGGGCAGCCGGATTATCATGTCATCTATCCCGGGAATACGCGCCTTCCGGTCTTCATGGCGGCTGTTACGGGGCTCTTTTTCCTGTCGCTTCTGTTGAAATTTTACTGGATTACGCCGCTTGCCGTTTCCGGGGTCGCTTTCCTTGCCTGGCGCTGGGCCTGGACGCTGGGACGCAGGGAGGATTTGCCGGATCAGCCTGTCGGTCATGGCGTGGCGCTGCCCAATTCCATAGCTGTCGACCACGGGTCAGGTTGGTGGGGGTCGCTCTTTCTGCTGACGGCCAACACAACCTTTTTCGGATCCTTGTTGTTTGGTTTTGCTTTCCTCTGGACAGTCGCGCCCGGCTGGCCGCCCCCGGCCCTGTTCGAGCCCTCATTGTTCGAGATGGCCGCAGGCCTTGCGGCGGCGGCGGCGAGCACCGCCGCTATCCGGCGCGCCATACGGGCCAACCGAAACGGCCAGACTGTTATGCCATCGCTCGTCCTGGCCATTGCCGGCGCTCTCGCCTTGGGGGCCGTCCTTGGATCACTGATATTGCGCACGCCCGGTCCAAGCGCGCACGCCTACGGCGCCACGCTTCTGGTTCTCGGAGGTTACGGCCTCTTTCACGCCGCGCTTGGCGCACTCATGGCCGGATTCCTCGCAATGCGAGTGCGCCGGGGTTTCACTTCTCCCGTAAGACGGGCGGAATTTCCCATCGTGAGGCTGTGGATCGATTATCTTGCTGTTGTCGGAATGTTTGTCCTGCTGGCCGCCCATGTGCCCGGATTCCTCACATGAAGGAGATCCTGCGCATCATTATCGCGCCGCTGGTCTGGCTCGTGACTTTCACGCTCGTGTACGGCCTTCACGGCCTTCTCTGCGGGCATGACCTGACAACGGCGATGATTGGAGAAATCCCGGTGGCGCGGGTTCTGCTGGTCGCGGCATACGTGTTTTCAGTCCTTGTACAGCTCGCCCTGCTCGCGGCGCTCCATGCGCCACGCCTCGCATCCCGTTATAGTTTTGTGCGGTTTGTCAGCCGATCTACAGGGTGGGTCGGACTCGGCGCTACGCTCTGGACGCTTTTCCCTGTGGTCACCACGTCTTCTTGCGGCCTCGCCATGTAGGGAAAGCCGCTCGTCGCGCTTGGAACGGCGTAGTCAGACCAGCTCTCACCTGGCAGGAAAGGAGCGCCATAAACGCTCTTATGCGATGGTAGTCAGTTGGTAATATCACTGGCGCATTGGTGGCTATTGAAGCAGGTTCTCCTGCCAGTGCCCGCTACGCCATTTATGGATTTAGTCAGCAGCAGTTAGAATAGCCCTTGGCGCGGTTACATCGCCCTAGGCTTATAGAAGGAACTCAAATGCCAGATCGAACTATCAAGATGCTGGAAGATCATATGAGCCACCTTCAAAAGACGATCGAGCTTATGAGGGCTGGAAAAATGAAGACCCAATCTTTCAAAGACGGAAAATACGTCGATACCTGGTCTGCATCCCAAAAAGTGGTCCGGTATTTGAGTTAGTTCCGGCTTCAGATATGGAGCTGAGACATGGGCAAGAGAGCCAAGCCTGAAGAGATCATTGCGAAGCTGCGGGAGGTGGAGGTTCGCCTCGCGCGTGGAGAGACGGCAGCGGCTGCGGCGCGCGCTGTCGGCGTTACCGAGCAGACCTACTATCGCTGGCGCAAGGAGTACGGTGGCCTGCAGGTCGATCAGGCCAAGCGCATGAAAGAAATGGAGAAGGAGAACGCCCGGCTTCGGCGGGCTGTTTCAGACCTCACACTCGATAACCAGATCCTCCAGGAAGTCGTGCGGGGAAAGTTTTAAGCCCTTCACGACGCCGGGATGCGGTCGATCACGTTGTGGAAGGGCTTGGTGTCTCAGAGCGCCGCGCCTGCCGCGTGATCGGCCAGCACCGCTCGACCCAGCGCAAGCCAGGAACGCCGCGCGGCGATGAAGGCAGGCTGACCGAGGCGGTCATCCATCTGGCCGAACGGTTCGGTCGGTATGGGTATCGCAGGATCACCGCCTTGCTCCGCGCCGATGGATGGCATGTGAATGAAAAGCGGGTCTATCGCATCTGGCGACGTGAAGGGCTCAAAGTCCCAATGAAACAACCGAAGCGTAGTCGCCTCTGGCTGAATGACGGCTCCTGCGTGCGGCTACGGCCAACGCACAAAGGTCATGTCTGGTCCCATGACTTCGTCCAGGACCGCACCCATGATGGCAAGGTCTTCAGGATGCTGTGCGTGATCGACGAGTTCACCCGGGAATGCCTTGCGATCAGTGTCGCGCGCAGACTGAACTCGCGAGACGTGCTTGATACGCTGAGCGAGTTGTTCGTGCAGCATGGAGCGCCGGAGCACATACGTTCCGACAATGGTCCGGAGTTTATCGCCACCGCCTTACGAGACTGGCTCGGCCGTATTGGCGTGAAGACCCTCTACATAACGCCAGCAAGTCCATGGGAAAACGGCTACTGCGAGAGCTTCAACTCCAAGCTCCGTGACGAACTTCTGGCGAGGGAAATCTTCTATGATCTGCACGAGGCAAAGGTCCTCATTGAGGCCTGGAGACAGCACTACAACACGGCACGTCCGCACTCATCGCTCGGCTACAAACCACCGGCACCAAAAGCCGTCTTGCCCGCGGCGTTCATACCGCCTTACTGTGGAGGTGTAGCAGCATGAACGCCGCTACGTGGAAACCGCCGGACTAATAAAATGCGCGGACCACCTCGAAGGGGCAGGCCATTAGATAGCCCTAGGCGCGGTTACATCGCCCTAGGCTTATAGAAGGAACTCAAATGCCAGATCGCACTATTAAGATGCTGGAAGATCATATGAGCCACCTTCAAAAGACGATCGAGCTTATGAGGGCTGGAAAAATGAAGACCCAATCTTTCAAAGACGGAAAATACGTCGATACCACCGACGAAGATATCAAAGATCGTGAGGCATTGATTATACAAGCCACCCAATCCATCGAAGAGATCGAGCGGATGAAACTGGCCGTCTCTTCGGGAAAGTAACCATCGGTAGCGGAAGATATAGAAGGAACCTTGGGTGCGGTCTCACACAAGGTCCAGCACCATTCCATCGTCTGTCCCCCGACCGCCAGACCGGCTATAAGTATCAGCCGCGTTCTTCCGGATCGTCGTCAACAGCTTCTGCCATCGGCGCTTTCATCGCCGATTGCGCTGCCTTTGACAGTCCATCAAATAGACCGTCTTCTTCAGGTTCTTCGGGACCGACGCTCCGGGCGTCCTGACCAGGATAAGCGTAGCGCTGGAGAAGGGCAGCGAGATGGGCGGTGTTACGCGCCAGCAGTGACGCAGCTGCATCCACCACTTCCGGTACCTCCTCCAGATCCTTGAAGTCGGTCTTTTGCATGGCTTCGCCCACCCAGTAGCAGACTGCGTTGGGAGCCAGGGTAAACCCGACATCGTTCAGTCCCTGATAGAGTTCCGCGCTAACATGGTGGGCTCCGTCTTCATTGCCCACCACACAGACGCCTCCGACGGCTCCATAGGACGGCATGTGCCCCGCATCGTCCTTCTCTCCAAGAAACGCATTGAGGCGTTCGAGCACGCGCTTGCAGACACTAGAAGGCTGACCCAGCCATACCGGTGAGCCGAGCAAAAAGATGTCGGCGTCCAGAATGCGCCGCCGCAACTGCGGCCAGTCATCATCCTTCCCCTCATCAGAAGTGACCCCGGGCTTGATATTGAGTTCAGCGGCGCGAACGATTTCGCCATACGCTCCCAGTGGCTTCAGCTTTTCCAGAACCAGAGAGAGCATCTTTTTGGTCGAAGACGTCTCTTCCGCCGCCTTCAGTGTGCAATTCAGCGCAAGAACCTTCAGTCCCATCGTCTTTCCTCCGGAGAGTTTATCGAGCGGCAAGTCAGGAAAGCGCGATGATCCTTATCTGGTTCCGCAAGCCGAGAATTTTGGCGCCTGATGCGACCTTCCCTCCCAAAATTGGAGAAACGAACCAGGCGGCAGGTCTTTCCGCCGCCCGATTGCTGATGGGGTTTTATGGGGTCAAGAAGACCTTGATGCAGCCATCGTCCTTGTCCCGGAAGGTCTTGTAGAGACGTTCGCCATCTTTCAGTTCGCCTCGGTGGGTAATGATGTCATCCAGGATCACCTCACCGTTCTGAACACGATCCAGCAGCGGGGAGAGGTATTTCTGCATATGAGTCTGGCCCATCTTCAGGGTCAGTCCCTTGTTCATCGCTGCGCCGAATGGAAGGGTCAATTCCTTGGCATAAACCCCGGGTATAGAGACAGTGCCTCCCTTGCGGCAAACGGTCAGCGCATCTGAAAGCGCGGTTCCGTTATCGGCTTTGTCTCCCGGTTTCTTCGCCCCTTCCGGTTTAACCGCGCCGCACGTCTCATGACCGTGCGCCTCGGCTCCCACTGCATCGATGCATCTATCCGGCCCACGTCCTTTCGTCATTTCCTTGAGGCGCTCGATCACATTGTCGTTGGAATAGTCAATGGTCTCGGCCTTGCTGCGCTCTTCAGCCATTTTCAGCCGTTCGGGCACGCAGTCGATGGCGATAACGCGTTCAGCGCCCATCAGATAGGCGCTGCGAATGGCGAACTGACCAACCGGGCCACAGCCCCAAATTGCAACTGTATCGCCCTCTTCGATGCCGCAATTTTCCGCCGCCATCCATCCAGTGGGAAAGATGTCGGAGAGGAACAGCACTTGGTCGTCGCGGAGATCGGAGTCGACCTTTACCGGCCCCACATCGCCATACGGTACACGAACATATTCCGCTTGCCCGCCGGCATAGCCACCTGTCAGGTGTGAATAGCCAAAGAGACCAGCCGGGGCATGACCCATGGCCTCAGCGGCCAGGTCGGCCTTTCGATTGGAGTTGTCGCAGGCTGAATAGAGTCCCTTCTCGCAGAAGAAGCATTCGCCGCAGGAGATGGTGAATGGTACCACCACACGGTCACCTTTCTTCAGATTGCCGACACCAGACCCCGTCTCGACGACCTCTCCCATGAATTCGTGGCCAAGAATGTCGCCTTCCCGCATTTCCGGAATGACGCCGTTCATCAAGTGGAGATCGGAACCGCAGATAGCGGTGGAAGTGACCTTTACGATGATGTCCCGATCATCCTCGATTATCGGGTCTTCGACTGTGTCGTAGCGAATATCACCGACGGCATGCCAAACTAGTGCGCGCATGATAGAAATGTTCCTTAGTGGTCCTAGGGCGGCCCGATAAGGCGAACCCGTCGCTCATCATTATGTTCCGCCCATTAAGCTGAAAGCGAATCCGCGCAGATATCTGTTAAGCAAAATCGATCGTGACTGGAGAGCGAAGTCGAGAGCCTCTGGTCAAATAGAGATTGGGTTCTAGCTATTTGATAGATCCGGCGGTCTGATCGCTGCTTTGCGCCGGGTCGGCTCAGGGGGTTGGATACTAGATTATCCTTGATGCCGTGAACGGAAAGCGGCGAACAAAGAGCCCGCAAGGAATTGAAGGCAGCCCGAGAACAAATTTTTATTCGCCCTTGTGTTCAGGCTTCCCCTTTCGTTCGGTGTTGGCGAAGTCTTCCAATTCCGCCTCGCTCATGGATTCATACATCTCTTTGGATGCGCCCTGCAGTTCGCCTTTATCAATCTCGCCACGTTTCGCAGAAAGCGCAGCGCCGGCGGCCTTTTGCTGGTCTTTGGATTTGGCTGGCATAACTGATCTCCATTACTTGCTGTTTCGGAAGACGGCCTCAGCCGCCTACAATGTAGCCGCCATTGGGGTGAAGAACTTGTCCAGTCATGTAACTGGAATCCTCACACGCCAGAAAAAGGAAGGCTGGCGCGATTTCATTCGGCTGTCCTGGTCGGCCGAGGAGCGTATCCTCGCCAAAATTCTCGAGCATTTCTTTTGTAGCGCCGCCGCTTGGGTTAAGCGGGGTCCAGACAGGGCCCGGCGCCACGGCGTTCACACGAATGCCCTGATCCGCAAGATTGATCGCAAGACTGCGGGTAAAAGCAGTGATCGCGCCCTTCGTGCTCGAATAGTCGAGAAGAGGCGGCGCGCCCTTGTACATCGTTACGCTGGTGCAATTGACGATGACGCCGCCTTTATGCAGGTGCGCGACTGCCGCCTGAACCAGGAAGAACATCGCGAAAATATTTGTTTGAAAGGTACGGCGAAGCTGGTCTTCAGTGATGTCGGTAATATTTTTATCGGGATGTTGCTCGCCCGCATTATTGACCAGAACATCAAGCTGGCCGAACTTGTCGATCACTTTCTTGATGACCTTCTTGCAGAACTCCGCATCGCCGAGATCACCTTCAAGCGCCAGTGCTTTTCTACCCTCGCTTTCGATGATGGATACAGTTTTCTTGGCGTCCTCGCTTTCCTTGAGATAGACGATCGCCACATCAGCCCCTTCTCGGGCGAACAAAGCTGCCGTGGCGCGCCCAATACCACTGTCGCCGCCCGTGATGACCGCTACTTTACCTTGTAGTCGTCCCGAGCTTTTGAAGCGAGGCCGCCACTCTGGTTTAGGCTCAAGATCCGCTTCGCTTCCAGGCAATCCATCTTCGTGAATCTGCTTTTGTTGGAGACTCATCGGGAGCGTCCTTTTTTAATTACACGGAGCTTAAAGCCTCCAACCTCTGTCCTCGTTCCATATGGAAGTGACATTGAAAAAAATCGTAGGTCTCGATGCCGTTTGGTGTTTTCACGTCCGATACCTGTAATCTGGTTTCGGCGCACGCTGATCCAGGAGGTGACAGTCGAATTTCTCTGGCGCACCCGAAAGACGCTGTCCCCTTAAGCTCTCAATTCGCTCATCAGATAATGAGTCGGAGCAAACTAGGTCATTCCGAAAGCGGATGCCGAAGCAGCGTCCGGAGAGGTGATCGCGGCCCTTACCGGAAATCCCGCGATTTCGGCAGCGACGCGGCCTCACCGGAGCGGCGTATCCGGTCCGCTCGGCGGCGGGCGGTGATTTCCCGCGGATCCTCACAGGTCCCGTTCCTGACTTCATCGGCGCGGGAGAGGTGACCTTCCCCAAAGTCCCCGTCGCCCTCGCGCAGCGTCTCCAGCCGCCAGCTTTCATCAACCAGCCGGTCGCAGACGATATGAATGACCTGGCCCTCGCGCTGGAGCCGGCCGTCAATCCGCAGAAGACGCGCGCCAAGCACGGCGCGGCGATAGCGCTCCAGGATCTTCGGCCAGACAATAAGATTGGCGACGCCCGTCTCATCCTCGAGGGTGATGAAGACCACGCCATGCGCGGAGCCGGGACGCTGGCGGATGAGGACGACTCCCGCGACGCTCAGGCGCGTCCCATCCTTCCTGCCCTTCAGGTCCGCACACCGGACCACGCGCTCCTGCTCATACCGCTCGCGGAAAAAGCTTATCGGGTGCGCCTTCAGGCTGAGCCCCAGCGACTGGTAGTCCCGGAAGACCTGTTCGCGAAGCGGCATGTCGGGAAGGTCCGGCGCGTCTTCGTGTGCACCCTCGCCCTTATCGAACAACGGCATCGGCGCGGAGGAGAGGCCCGAGGCGGACCAGGAGGCCCGGCGGCGATCCTCACCGATCGAGCGGAAGGCGTCGCCCCGCGCAAGCTGGTCGATAGACCGGCGGGTCAGACAGGCCCGCCGCAGCACATCCTCGACGCTCCCGAACTTCCCCCCCGCCTGGCGCGCCGCCGAAAGCCTGGCGGCGGCCGCCTCGGAAAACCCTTTGACCAGCCGCAGGCCGAGGCGAACCGCGTAGCGCGCTCCTCCCTCCTCGGTGAGCCTGGCGCCGTCGCCCGGCTCCAGGGGCTCCAGAGTGCAGTCCCAGTCGGAACGATTCACGTCGGGCGGGCGCACGGCGACGCCATGGCGCTTTGCGTCGAGATAGAGCTGGGCCGGAGCGTAAAAGCCCATGGGCTGGGAATTGAGGATTGCGGCGCAGAAAATGTCCGGATAATGCCGCTTCACCCAGGCCGAGACATAGACCAGCAGCGCAAAGCTTGCCGCATGGCTTTCCGGGAAGCCGTATTCTCCAAACCCCTTGATCTGTCTGAAGCAGGGCTCGGCAAAGTCCCGGTCATAGCCATTGGCGACCATGCCCTCGATAAGGCGCATTCCGAACTCGTGGATAACGCCGGCATTGCGAAAGGTCGCCATGGCGCGGCGCAGCCGGTCGGCCTCGGACGGCGTGAACCCGGCGGCGACCACCGCGATCTTCATCGCCTGTTCCTGGAAAAGCGGCACGCCGAGCGTCTTGTGCAGAACCTCCTTCAGCGCTTTCGAAGGATAGGAGACCGACTCCTTGCCGTCGCGCCTGCGCAGATAGGGGTGCACCATGTCGCCCTGGATCGGTCCGGGGCGCACGATGGCGACCTCGATCACAAGATCGTAGAACTCGCGGGGGCGAAGCCGCGGCAGCATGGACATCTGCGCCCGGCTCTCGATCTGGAAGACGCCGACCGTGTCGGCTTCGCAGATCATGTCATAGACGCGCGGGTCCTCGTCCTGGAGGCTGGCGAGGGTCTCGCGCCGGCCGTAATGGGACTCCATCAACGCGAACGCCTTGGCGAGGACGCTCAGCATCCCCATCCCCAGCACGTCGACCTTCATCAGACCGAGCGCCTCAATGTCCTCCTTGTCCCACTCTATACAGGTGCGGTCCGCCATCGCCGCGTTCATCACCGGCACGATCTCGTCCAGCCGGTCGCGCGTGATGACGAACCCGCCCGGATGCTGGGAGAGGTGACGCGGAAAACCCATCAGGTCGCGCGTGAGCTTGAGCGTCTGTTTCAGGCGCGGGGAGTCGGGATCAAGCGAGAGTTCGCGAATCCGGTCCTCCGGAATGCCGTCGGGCGACCAGCCCCAGACCGAGCGCGCGAGCGCATCGACCATGTCCAGCGACAGGCCCATCGCCTTGCCGACCTCGCGCACTGCGCCTTTGGCGCGATAGGTGGTGACTGTCGCAGTCATTCCGGCGCGGTGGCGGCCGTATTTCTCATAGATGTACTGGATCACCTCCTCGCGCCGCTCATGCTCGAAATCGACGTCAATGTCGGGCGGCTCGCCGCGCTCGGCGGAGACGAAACGTTCGAAGAGAAGATCGATGGTCGCCGGATCGACCGAAGTGACGCCCAGGCAGTAGCAGACCGAGGAATTGGCCGCCGAGCCCCGCCCCTGGCAGAGGATGCCCTGGCTTCGCGCATAGCGGACGAGATCGTGGACGGTCAGGAAATAGGCCGGGTAGTTCAGCTCTTCGATCAGGGCGAGCTCATACTCGACCGCCCTGGTCACCTTGTCGGGCGCGCCCTCTGGATAGCGCTGTTCCAGCCCCTCGCGGGTCAGGCGGGTCAGCGTCTCCATAGGCGTCTCGCCCGGCTCCATCACCTCTTCGGGATACTGGTAAGCGATCTCGTCGAGCGAGAATTTGAGCCGGTCGGCGACCGCAAGGCTGCGCGCGAGGGCAGCGCGATAGTCCGGGAGAAGGCGCGCCATCTCGTCGCCGTCCTTGAGGTGGCGTTCGGCGTTGCGCTCCAGCAGATAGCCGGCGGCGTCGATGGTGGTCTTTTCGCGGATACAGGTGATGACGTCCTGCAGCGCCCGGCGGTCGGGCGAGTGATAAAGCGCGTCCGTCGCCGCCACCGCTGGCGCGCCGGCTTCCTCGGCCAACGCCGCGGCGCGATGCAGCCGCTCGCCGTCCCGGCCGTCGAAATGACGGACCAGGGCGATATGGCATGAATTCTCCGGCGCGGCCGCGATGAAATGAAACGCCTCGGCCGCCCAGTATTCCGAAAAGTCCGCCGGCGGAATGAGGAGAAAGACCAGTCCCTCGGCGTGGTCGAGAATGTCATGGATCTCCAGATGGCAATCGCCCTTCGGAGCCCGCCGTTTGCCGAGTGTCAGCAGCCGCGTCAGCCGGCCATAGGCGGCAAGGTCAGTCGGATAGGCCGCAGCCTCAAAGCCGCTTTGCGTGACCAGGCGCGCGCCGGGATGAAAACGCATCTCCATGTCCTTTGCCGCCCGGTGCGCCCGCACCACCCCGGCGAGGGAGTTGCGGTCGCAGACGCCGATGGCCTCAATCCCCAGCGCCTTGGCGGCGGCGATCATCTCGTCGGGATGGCTCGCCCCGCGCAGAAAGGAGAAATTCGTGGCGGCGAGAAGCTCGGCGTAAGGCGTCATGACGCGCCATGGACGAACCAGCGCGGGGCCTCCGTCTCCCGGTAATAGAGGCCGTCGCGATAGAGCCAGAAGCGCCGCCCTTCGGCGGTCTCCACCCGGAAATAGTCGCGCGTAGCCTCGCACCCGCTCTCCCGCCACCATTCCGGCGCGATCCGCTCGGGTCCTTCCGCGCGGGCGATGCGGTGGCGGAGCCGGCGCCAGATGAAGGCGCGCGGCGGGCCGTCCGGGACTTCAGCGACCGCCTCCACCGGCTCGGGCCGGTCCATGACCAGGAGCGGACGGTCCAGCGCGGGGCGCATTGCATAGCCGCCCCGGTCCGCCGGCGCCCAGCCGCTGGCGCGCTCGGGAATCCAGCTTTCGCGCGCGGCCGCGCGGCGAACCCCGTCCTCGCCCAGCCGTGCGACCAGCCGGTCAGCGAGCTGGTCGGCGTCCGCCTCCCCGCTCCCGCGCTCCAGGTCGCCCTGACGGTCCGCCACCGGGGCAGTCTTCGGCGCGGTCAGGACCAGCTTTTCTATTCCAAAACCGAGATCGATTTCGGCCCGCTCCAGCCGTTCATCGAGAATACGCTTGAGATGCGCCGCGTCCCGGCTTGGCGCGGCCGTGCCCGCCTCGACGTCAAAAGTCCGTCCGTCGACCCGCAGAAGCGTCAGGCGCAGACGCCGCACGCCGCGGCCCGCCCGGTCGAGCTGGCCGCAGAGCCTTTCCAGAAGCGCCGGGGCGGCCGCGCGGATCGGATCGAGATGCATAAGCGGTTCGATGAACCGGCTTTCACTGCGAAAGGCGCGCGCCGGGAGAAGCGGGTCGAGCGCCTCGCCCTCGCCCCCCCGCGCCTGGTCGATCCGCTGCGGAAGCGCCAGTCCGAACCGGCGGGCCAGCGCCGCCCGCGGCTGGCGCATCACCGCGTCCACTTTCATCAATCCCAGCGCCCGCAGCCGCTCGTTCGTATCATCGGGCAGCCGCAGGGCTTCCACCGGCAACGCCGCGAGACGCCGGGGCGCGGCGTCCGCGCCGACGCTCAAGGGCCCGCGCGCCGCATCCGGGTCAAAGCGCGCCAGACCCCATGCCAGGCCAAGGCTCGGCGCTGCGGCCAGGCGCGCCGTGAGACCGAGCCCCCGGAACTGCGCCGCCATGTCGCCGAGCAGTTTCTCCTCGCCGTCAAACAGGCGTTGGCAGCCCGTGATCTCGATAAAGACGCCATCGCGGCCGGGCTCGCGGGGGTCGGCGGCGGTCCAGGGCGACCAGCGCCCGCACCAGCGGGCGAGCGCTTTAAGCGCAGCCCGGTCAGCCTCGGGCGCGGCGGGCCGGGTCAGAAGTCCCGGGACAAGCGCGCGGGCGTCGGCGACGCTCATGCCGCACCGGAGTCCCAGGGCTTGCGCGCCCGCGTCCAGCGCATGGAGGCGTTGCCCGCCCGACGCGGCATGGGTCAGGGCAAGGGGCCGCGCGCGCTCATCCGGCGCGGCGTTTCTTCTGCGGTCGGTCCGCGCCAGCCGTTCGGTCGGCCATAGGCTGAGGCTCACGGAAACAAAGCGCCTGTTCATCCCACTCGACTTCCCGGGCCGCGCCGTCCTGGCCGCGGCCCCGTTCTTCCACCACCATCCATCGCGGCGCCCCGAGCGCCGGCAAACCCGCCGCGCCCCGCCAGGGCCGGGGCGGACCCGGCGCGGCCGCCACGCCCCAGCGTCGCCGCGCTGCGGTGGGCTCCGCATCCGCAAAGGCCCGCAGCACGAACAACGCCGCGCCGCTTTCCTTCGCCGCCAGTTTCAGGCGGCGGCTGGCGGTCAGGCCGTACGCGCCGCCCTGACCCGGTTCGCCAAGCACCACGGCCAGACCACGCGACTGTGCGCCCTCTTCCATCGCCCAGAGCACGCCCGCTGCGTCCCGGGCCGTCGCCAGGATCACCCGCCCCGCATCCAGCCCGAACCGGGTGAGCCCATGCGGATGCAGGTTTCCAAAATCGCTTGCCGGATCACTGGCGCGGCGGCACCAGAGAACCGGGCCTGTGCTCTCCCGGGCCGCTGCCGATGCCAGCGCGGCGAGGAAGGAAAACGCCGCCGGCGTGTCGAAATAGGCGCGCGGCCGTAGATCGATCAGCTCGCCGGGCGAGGCCTTGAGTCCCGCCAGCCCCGTCGCCTCGCTCTGGAGAAAGGCGGGTTCCTGCGGCTCCAGCCTCCGGAGCCGCCGCCGCAATGCCTCCAGCGTCGCGGCGCGGGTGGCGCTGACTGAACTCATGTTCTTCTTTTGTTCTATATCTTGGCGGAGAGAGTCAAGCGCGCGATCCTGCGAGGCTGGACGCGCTCCGCGCCGCCGCTAGGCTGAGAGCCATGTGCGGACGTTTTGCAGTCGGAAAAATCACCTGGGCGGACTACCAGCGCTGGCTGAAACTCATCAGCGGCGCCAAGGCCCCGTCCAACCTGGAGCCGCGCTTCAACACCGCCCCGACCGACACCGCCCCGGTGGCGTTCCAAACCCGGAATGGCCACGAGATGCGCGAGATGCGCTTCGGGCTCGTCCCTTCCTGGTGGAAGAAACCGCTCAAGGAGATGCGGTTCTCGACCATCAACGCCCGCGCCGAGACCGTGCAGGAGTCAAAGCTCTACCAGAAGGCTTTCCGCAGCCAGCGCGCGCTCATCCCGGCGATCGGCTTCTACGAATGGACCGGACCGAAGGGAAACAAGCAGCCCTGGTTCATCACCACCCGGCCCATCGCCCGCATGCTCAAGGGCGAGGGTCCGCCGGCCGAACCACCCTTCCTGTGCTTTGCCGGCCTGTGGGACGAGGCGGTAATTGATGGCGAACCGGTCCTGTCCTTCTCCATTCTTACCGGCGAGCCCAACGAAAAGATCACCAAACTCCATGACCGGATGCCTATCATTCTTCCGAACGAAACCTGGGACGCCTGGCTTGATCCGGCGACCGCCGATCCGCGTCAACTGATGACGGTCTACCCGGCGGACGACATGGAGTACTGGAAAGTCCCGAGCACGGTCAGCAACCCACGGTCGGAGGGCGAGATCCTGGTCGTGGCGAGCGACTGAGAGTGGAGAAAACTAACGTAGTGCCTATCCGTGAGGCGGACCAAAATTTGAATTCTCTGCAATCTAAATGCTGATTACCGCCCCTATCGATGGCGGTCGCAACTATAGCGCGTTTTTCTAGATCAGTGTGATCGATTCATGCCAATATTTTTCAATGACAAATCGGTCCCTCTCAGAACGTGATGTCTGCACGAAATTTATCACGCCGGCGATAAGTCGAGCGGGGTGGAAGCAGGATCAATTTCGTGAAGAAGTTTTCTTCACGAAAGGGCGCATCATCGTTCGCGGCAAGCTCGTAAGCCGCGGAAAACCGCAATTCGCTGATTATGTGCTCTATCAGAAATCAAATATTCCCATCGCGCTGATTGAAGCGAAAGACAGGAATCATTCGATTGGCGACGGAATGCAGCAGGCGCTTAACTACGCTGAGACCTTGGACATTCCGTTTGTGTTTTCCTCCAATGGGGATGGTTTCTTGTTTCATGACCGTACCGGACGTTCACAACAAACCGAAACTCGACTGAATCTCGACGAATTCCCATCTCCCGAAACTGTTTGGCGTTGGTACCGAGAATGGAAACAGCTTGATGCGGGCGAGGAGAAGATCGTTCTGCAGAGTTTTCACGACGATGGTGGTGAAAAATCCCCCCGCTATTATCAGCTCAACGCCATAAACCGTACGGTCGAAGCAATCGCAAAAGGCCGCGACCGGATTCTCCTTGTGATGGCGACCGGTACGGGAAAAACCTACACCGCATTTCAGATTATATGGCGATTGTGGCAAGCCGGCGAAAAGAAGCGAATCCTGTTTCTCGCAGATCGAAACGTCTTGATTGACCAGACGATGGTCAATGATTTCCGTCCTTTTGGTTCGGCCATGGCCAAACTCTCATCCAAGTCAAAAACGATCGAGTCTGAGTCTGGTGACTTAGAAGAATTGAGGACGGCGCTCGACAAGAAACGCCGGATCGACACCTCGTATGAAATCTATTTAGGTCTCTACCAAGCGATCACGGGACCTGACGATCGAGACAAAATATTCAAGGAGCTATCACCGGATTTCTTTGACCTGATTGTAATTGATGAGTGCCACCGCGGAAGCGCTGCTGAGGATGCGGCATGGCGCGAAATACTTGAACACTTCTCCTCGGCAACGCAGATCGGACTCACCGCCACGCCGAAGGAAACCGAGTACGTTTCAAACATCGCCTACTTCGGAGAGCCTGTTTACAGCTACTCGCTTAGACAGGGCATCGAAGACGGTTTTCTCGCACCTTACAAGGTAATCAAAATCCATATCGACAGGGACATTGAGGGTTATCGCCCGGAAACCGGACAACGCGACAGAGACGGCGATGAGGTCGAGGACAGAATCTATAATCAACGCGACTTTGATCGCTCGCTTGTCCTGGACGAAAGAACGAAAATTGTTGCCCGGAAAGTATCCGATTTCCTGAAGGAGTCGGGAGATCGACACCAAAAGACGATTGTCTTTTGCGTTGACCAGGAACATGCATCACGAATGCGCCAGGCTTTAGTGAACGAAAACTCTGACCTAGTCGCGGAAAATCACCGCTACGTCATGCGAATAACCGGCAGCGACAAGGACGGGCTTGACCAGCTCGGAAACTTCATCGACCCGGAATCCCCGTATCCGGTAATCGTGACAACTTCTCGCCTTCTTTCCACAGGCGTGGATGCACAAACGTGCCGGCTTATCGCGCTAGACCGGCCTGTCGGCTCGATGACTGAGTTCAAACAAATTCTTGGACGCGGGACACGCGTCCACAACGATACGCAAAAATACTTCTTCACGCTGATGGATTTCCGCGGCGCTACAAATCACTTTGCGGACCCGGCGTTTGATGGCGAGCCCGTCCAGATTTACGAACCGACAGGCGACGCGCCAGTCTCGCCGCCTGACGAACCGGGAACGCCGACCTCGGATGGCGCGTCGCCGCCCGGCGTTGGTGAGGAAGAGGAGGTCATATATGACCCAGAGCACTCCCCCTCTCCAAGCGCGCGCAAGAAAATCTACGTCGACGGCGTCACAGCGGAGATAGTCGCCGAAAGGGTTGAGTATCTCGACGAAAACGGCCGATTGATTACAGAGTCTTTGCGCGATTTCACTAGACGCTCTCTGAAGAAGCGGTTCGCCAGCATGGACGACTTTCTTCGCCGCTGGAATGCAGCAGAGCGCAAGCAGGCTGTTCTGGACGAGCTGGAAGCCGAAGGTTTGCCTTTGTCACTGATTGGCCGCGAGATCGGCCAGGATCTCGATCCCTTCGACCTCATCCTTCATGTAGCTTTTGATCAGCCAGCGTTCACGCGGCGAGAACGCGCGCAAAATATCAAAAAACGGGATGCGTTCGGCAAATACGGAGACACGGCGCGCAAAGTGCTCGAGGCGTTATTGAAAAAATACGCGGACGAAGGTGTAACCGATCTTGCAGACGTCCGCGTGTTGTCAATATCCCCGTTTTCTAAAATGGGAACGCCCGTGCAACTGGTCAAAGCTTTTGGCGGAAGGCAGGAGTTTGAACGTGCGGCCAACGACCTGCAAGCTTCACTTTATGATGACGTCTCATAAGTCGGCGCGCCGAGCAGGTGACGGGTAGGCGATCCCAATACCTGCCCAGCTGCCACCGCCACCCTATGGCGTTCTGACCTGCCAGGACAACGTGCGACATGGTCAGATGCTGGCTAGTCACTGGCATTACGATTTCAAACCCCGAACCTGGGGCAAACGAAGCTTGTTGAGATAATCGATGACCATTCGAACCACCGTCAAATCCATTCAGGATACAATGCGAAAAGACGCTGGCGTGGACGGCGACGCGCAGCGCATCAGTCAGCTTTGCTGGATGTTTTTCCTCAAGATCATGGACGATCAGGACCAGCAACTCGAATTGCTGAACGACGATTATGAGTCGCCCGTGCCTGACGACCTTCAATGGCGGAACTGGGCCGCGGATCCTGAAGGCCCAACAGGTGACCGACTTCTTTCCTTCGTCAACGATGACCTCTTTCCGCGCTTGAAGAACCTCTCTCCTTCAGCGGGTCCGCGCGCCAAGGTCGTTCAGAGCGTTTTCGATGACGCCTACCAATATATGAAATCCGGCCAGTTGATGCGGCAGGTCATCAACAAGATTAGTGCTATAGACTTCAATAACCTCAGCGAGCGTGAGCATTTCGGGGTTATCTACGAACAAATCCTCAACGACCTTCAATCAGCCGGCAACGCGGGGGAATATTACACTCCGCGCGCTGTGACTGCCTTCATGGCCGAGCGGATTGACCCTCGCCCGGGTGAGATACTGTTTGATCCAGCGTGCGGCACGGGAGGGTTCTTGACCTGCGCCATGCGTCATATGCGCAAACACTACGTCAAGCGGCCCGAGGACGAACACCTCATGCAAGGAGCGTTGCGAGCGACCGAGAAGAAACCGCTTCCGCATATGCTTTGCGCAACAAATATGCTGCTCAACGATGTCGAGGACGCCAGCTTTGTCAGGCACGACAATACGCTTGCGCGACCGCTTATCAGCTGGGAGAAAAAGGATCGCGTCGATATCGTCCTGACTAATCCGCCCTTCGGCGGCAAGGAAGAGGACGGGATCGAGTCCAACTTCCCCCAGCACTTCCGCACCCGCGAGACTGCCGACCTCTTCCTCGCCCTGATCATCCGCCTCCTGAAACCCGGCGGCCGCGCGGCGGTGGTCCTGCCCGACGGCTCGCTCTTCGGCGAGGGCGTCAAGACCCGGCTCAAGGAGCACCTGATGGAGGAGTGCAACCTCCACACCATCGTGCGCCTCCCGAACTCGGTCTTCCGCCCCTACGCCTCGATCGGCACGAACCTGCTGTTCTTCGAGAAGGGCGCGCCCACGCAGGACATCTGGTTCTGGGAGCATCAAGTGCCCGAGGGGCAGAAGGCCTATTCCATGACCCGGCCCATCCGGCTGGAGCATCTGGCCGACTGCGCCGAATGGTGGGGCGGGCCGCGCCGCGAGGGGCGGCAGGGGTCCGAGCGTGCCTGGAAGGTCAGCGCCGAGGAGGTGAAGGCTCGCGGCTACAACCTCCACATCAAGAACCCCCACACCGTGGCCGAGGATCACGGCCATCCCGAGACGCTGCTGGAAGATCTGACGAACGCCGAGGCGGAGGTGGCCGCGCTCCGCGACCAGTTGAAGGCGATCCTGTCCGAGGCGCTCGCCCGATGAATGCGGACCGGCTGCTCGCGCTCTACGAACAGGTGGCCGAGGCACCTGACGCCGTTTCCCGTCTGCGCCGTTTCGTGCTGGACCTCGCCATGCGGGGGAAGCTGGTGCCGCAGGACGCGGGCGACGAACCGGCGTCGGACTTGCTGAAGCGGATCGCGGCGGAGAAGGCGCGGCTGGTGCAGGCCAAGGCGATCAAAAACAGCAAGATCCCTCCAATCGAAGAGCAAGAATACCCGTTCCCAATTCCGTTCAACTGGTGTTGGACAAGGCTCGGTGCGATAGGTGACTGGGGATCGGGCTCAACGCCTTCACGATCAAATCCTGACCTGTATGGCGGCGGGATCACATGGCTCAAGTCTGGGGAGCTTGGCGACTGCCTTAACCTCAGAGGATCAGAAGAAACGGTCACAGAAAAGGCGGTCCAAAGCGGGTCGTTTCGTCGGAACAAGCCCGGTGACGTGCTCATCGCAATGTATGGCGCAACAATTGGGAAACTAGCAATCCTCGCCGAGGAAGCGGTCACCAATCAGGCTGTATGTGGGTGCTCGCCGTTCTCTGGTGTATTCAATCGCTTTCTCTTCCTCTTCCTTCTCGCGCAGAGGTCCGCGTTTCAAGCGTCTAGCGAAGGCGGTGCGCAGCCAAACATTTCCAAGATCAAGATCGTCGGCACAGCATTCCCCCTCCCGCCCCGCGCCGAGCAGCGGCGGATCGTGGCGAAGGTGGAGGAGCTGATGGCGCTGCTGGACCGGCTGGAGGCGGCCCGCGGGCAGCGCGAGGACACCCGCGACCGGCTGACCGCCGCCAGCCTCGCCCGCCTGACCGCGCCCGATGCCGACCCGGCCGAGTTCCCGGCCAACGCCCGCTTCGTCCTCGCCACGCTCCCCGCCCTCACCACC
>NZ_JACESD010000069.1:0-11610 GCF_013911995.1 Euryhalocaulis sp. | reverse complement strand
GGCGGAGGCGGCGGAGGCGGAGGCGGCGGCGGGGCCGCATCCGGCTGCAGGTCGTAGCGCAGGCCGAACATCACGTCGTGGCTCTGGAAGTCTTCCAGGGCAACGTCGGTGGTTCCGCCAAACGTGTTGACCTCGATGTCGTCGGACCAGAGGTAACGGTAGTAGACTTCACCGATCAGACGCTCGGAAAGCGCCCAGCCGATACCGGCCATGCCCTGCAGGGCCATGGAGGAATCCGCGTCATCGATATTTTCGAAGTCGGGGGACACGCCGCGAACATTGTTCAGCATGATGCCCGCGCCGCCGCCGATGAACGGCTGGAAGCGGCCCGCTTCGTTGAAGTCGTAGAAGACGTTCGCCATCACCGGATAGGAGTGAATGTTGCTATCCGTGTTCGGCAGGTTGCCGACGGCGCCGGTGTCGTTCCACTGGTGCTCAAGAGACAGTTCGACACGCCAGCCGGAATCCGGAAGAGCGTAACCGAGCGCCAGAAGCGGGGCGACGTGGCCCTGGCTCTGGATCTCCAGATCTCTACCGTTTTCGTCGGTGTAGTCGATGTCTCCGGTCGTGCCGAAGCCAACTGCGGCACGGCCGTACCATTCGTCGCCCGCCAGAGCGGCGCCCGGAAGGACGATCGCCGTGAGAGCAACGGCTGAAAGAAGCCGAGATTTCATATTTAATTCCCCTCCGTCATGCGGATCGGATGACCCGCTGCGGCTGCCATAAACGCGGCGTGCACCAAAAGGTTCCCATAAAAGGCACACAAATAATGCGCCGCACGCGGATCATGCGCTCAATGCAATAATCCGCGTATATCGTTCCTTTTGGAGGCGGCAATGTCAAAGGAAATTCAGGCGCTGTGTCCAAATTTCATCAGCGTGTTGCGGATTTAACAGCCTTTAGCTCGATCGGCTCGTAATTTTCATCATGCTTGGCCAACACGCGTTCCGCGCGCAGTTTGCGCGCCGACTCAATCCGGCCATCGGCGATCACGCCCTGCCCCTCACGGAACAGGTCCGGAAGCGCGCCGGAATAGATCACGTCCACGGTCGCATCGCCGTCCGTCACCCGGAATGTGACATCGGCCCCGTCGCCATAGCGCACGCTGCCTTCCTCCACGAACCCGCCCAGCCGCACGCGTTCCCCGGCCTGCCCCTCGGCAGCCAGATCGCTGGGCGTCATGAAATAGGAGATGTTCTCCTGGAGCGAGGACAGGGCCAGCGCGGCCGCGCCGCCCACCAGTATGGCGGCGACGGCGAGCGTGATCAGGCGTCGGTTTCTGTGCGGCGGCGTCATGGTGCGTACAGTAATCTCGCTAAGGCGCGGTTTTCTCTGCTATAGCGCGCGGATCGTTTCCTCGCCATGCGTCGCGGGCGCCGCAAGAGCAGTTCCTTGATCGCCTTCCCTGCCTTCACATTGTCCTTTGAGGATCTCTGCGCCCGCCGCGGCGGGCGCCGCGTGGTGGAAGGCGCCGCCGCGTCCCTGATCAATGGGCGGCGACTGGACCTGAAAGGCCCCAACGGCTCCGGGAAAACCAGCCTGTTGCGAATCTTCGCCGGCCTGATCCGCCCCGAGGACGGCCGCCTCTCCCTTGAAATTGACGGCCGCGCCGTTTCCCCGCGCGAGCCCGGCCATGTCGCCTGGGTCGCCGACCGCGACGCCCTGCGCCCGGAGCTCACGGTGGCGGAGACCTTGCGCTTCTGGGCCGCCTTCCCCGCCATGACCGGCGGAGACTCCGCCCTCACCGCGCTGGGCCTCGAACCCTATGCCGATACGCCGGTCCGGCTCCTGTCGCGCGGCTGGCGGAGGCGGACGGCGCTGGCCCGCGCCCTGATGTCGAACGCCCCGATCTGGCTGCTGGACGAACCGTTTGCGGGTCTGGATGAAGACGGCGCGGACCGCTTCGGCGCCGCGCTGGGCGAACATCTGGCGCGCGGCGGCGGCGCGGTCATCGCCCGTCACGCCGCCAATGCCGGCCCGCCCGCCGACCTGACGCTGATTCTGGAGCGTCCGGAATGAACGCCGCGCTGGCCATCTTCCTGCGGGAATTGCGCATCGGCGCGCGCCGTCCCGCCGTCTGGGCGTTCGGCCTCGCCTTCTTCCTGCTGTTCCTCATGCTCTCGGCGCTGGTGCTGGGGCCGGATCCGTCGCGACTGCGCGCCGCGGCCCCCGCCATTGTCTGGCTGGCGGCGGTCTTCTCCATTCTGCTCTCGGTCCAGACCCTGTTCTCCGAACCGATCGAGGATGGGGAACAGGACTGGCTGATGACCCAGCCCGTCTCCCTGTCGGCGATTATCGCCGCCCGCCTGATCGCGCGCTGGCTGCTGACCGCCGCGCCGCTGGCCATTCTCGCTCCGGCCGCCGCCATCGCATTCGCACATGATTCCGGCGGCCTGATTGCGCTTTCCCTGCTGCTGGGCAGCCCCGCCGCGCTGGGTTACGCCGCCGCCGGGGCCGCCGCGGGCGCCGGGGCGAAGGGCGCGGGCGGCATTCTCGGCCCGCTGATCGCCGGGCCGCTGATCGCGCCAGTCATCATATTCGGCGTAGGCATGGCCCAGTCCGGCGCTATTTTCGGCCCGGAAGCGCGGGCGCTGCTGGCCGCCAGCCTGTTCGCCGCGGCCATATGCCCCGCCGCCTGCGCCTTGGCGCTGCGCGCTCAGGCCGACTAGAGATAAAAGACGCCGATGTTCTCCTACTTCTCCAATCCCGCCCGGTTTGAACGCCTCGCCCGTCCCTTAGGCGCGGGGCTGGGCGCGGCTGCGGCGCTTTGCCTGACCGGGGCCGCCGTATGGGGCCTGTTCCTGACGCCGCCGGATTCGGAAATGGGTTACGGCTTCCGCCTGATCTACGTGCATGTCCCCGCCGCCTGGATGGCGATGTTCGTTTATGTCTTCATCGCCGGCGCGGCGCTGGCCGGTTTCGTCTGGCGGCATATTCTGGCCGACGTGGCGGCGCGGACCGCCGCGCCGCTGGGCGCGCTGTTCACCGCGCTGGCGCTGATTACGGGCGCGGTCTGGGGCAAGCCGATGTGGGGCGCGTGGTGGGTCTGGGACGCACGTCTGACCTCGGTCCTCATCCTGTTCTTCATGTATCTGGGTCTGATGGCGATCTGGAGCCTTGTGGAGCCGATGCAGCGCGCCGCCCGCATCGCCGGGGCCGTGGCGCTGCTGGGCGTGGTGAACATCCCGATCATCAAGTTCTCGGTCGACTGGTGGGCCGGCCTGCACCAGCCCGCGACCGTGATCCGCATGGACGGCCCGCGCATTGACCCCGCCATGTTGTGGCCGCTCCTCATCATGGCGCTGGGCTATACCTTCTTCTTCGGCTGGGCGCAGCTGACGCGGATGCGCGCCGCGCTGGCCCGCCGCCGCGCGGAGAATGCGGCCAAACAGTCCCGCCCCTCTCGCGCGCGGCTGGAAACTCGGGAAGGCGGCGCAGAATGAGCTTTCTGGATTTCGGACCGAACGGGGGTTTCGTCTGGGCCGGCTGGCTGATTTCCGCCGCCGGACTGATCGGCGTCGCAGTGCTTGTCCTGCTGGAAGCCCGCAACGCCAGAAAACTGGAAGAAACGCGCAAGACGAACGCGCGCGATTAACGCCGCACGGCCAGATCGCCCCATTCCAGCCTTGTTTTTGCCGAAACAGCTACGCAATTCCCTTGCATAATTAACCATGATATTCGCCTGTGAGGCGAAAACGGGGGCTGTGTTCAGCTTGAATTCAGCCGGGAATGGCAAGGATCGCGCCCGATGGAGACCGCTCCGCGGGGCAATCAGGCGCGCGCCAGCGCGTTAATCTTTAAAGCGAGGCAGAGACATCATGGCTGAACACCGCGAAGAGGCGGCCTATCCCGAAGATCACAGGCCCAGCGCCATGCGCGGATTCATCATCTCGCTGATCGTCGTGCTGACCGGCGCGGCGGCGATGGCCGCTTACTGGACCATGACCAGCCGCCCGCTTCCCGAACAGCTGCAGGGCGACCTCGCCTCGGCCGACGCCATGGCCGCCTATGGCGTGATCGCGCTGATCCTGCTGGGCGCGCTGGTCTTCGTGTTCCTGGTCGGGCGGGCGCTCAGCCGGGCTTTCAGCCCCGATTATAGCAGCCCGTACCGGATCTATCTCCTGTTCACGCTCGTGGCGGCCATGATCTCCGGCTACACCACGACCTATGGCGTGACCATCGAATTTCTCGATCCCGCTCAAGGGTTTATCCGCTATCGCCTGTTCCCGGTCGTGGTCTTCCTCTACGCCTTCCTGTTCGTCTATCTGACCTGGACCTGGACGTTCGATCTCGTCATCCGTCAGGACCATGAAGAAGGCGGCGCAAGGCGCAATCGCTTCGCCGCGGCCTTCCTGATCCCGCTTCTGGCCGCCGTCCCCATCTTCGCCGTTTCCACCACCACCAGCGCGCTGGGCCTGGCCGGGCCGCGCATTCTGGAGCGTTCGGTGCTGGGCTGGATGGACGATTACACGCGCTCCACGCGCAGTCTCGAAGGCTATATTCAGGACGCCGACTCCGTCGCGCTCAGCCTGGAGTCGCTCTCCACCCGTATGGAAACCCTCGCCGGACAGGAAGCCGCCACGGGCGCGATTTCCGGCTATGCCGGGGCGGGCTCGGTGGTGAACCAGCTCAATAACGCCTCCGGCGACCTGCAACAGACCGCCGGCCTTGTGATGCGCGAACAACAGGCGCGTCTGGAAACGGTCGACGTTCTGGCCGACCGTCTCGACGGCGCCCGCGGCCGGGTTCTGGAGGGCGATTTCTTCCAGAACAGCGCCGGCGAGGCCCTGCCCGTCCGCGACTGGCAGGACCGCGTGCGCGGGCTGGAGCGGGAGCTTGGCGGCGCCTGGGAAAGCGCCTCTTCGCGCTCCCATATCCGCGCCGCGTCAGGCCAGCTGGACCTCCTCGACGGCATCATTTTCGGCGGCGCGATGAGCGCGTCTTCCACCGTCGCGGACGCCCAGCGCGACGCGCGCGGCCAGATCTCGTCCTATCTCGGCAATGCCCGCGGCACCGTGAAGAACGAGATGAACCGCGCCCTTGCCGACACTCCGCCGGAGCCGCCGGAATTCACCTACACCTCGCCGCTTCTGGTGCTGTTCAATAGCTGGGAACAGGCGATCCTGCCCTGGGTCATCGCCATCGCGGTCGATTTCGGCCCGTGGGTGTGGATCATGCTGGCCCTGATCGCCGGCTTCGACGAACGCTCCCGCAGCCGCGCCCGCTACGCTCACGCCCCGGCCAAGCGCCAGGGCTCTCCCTACCGCTCGGACCGCGACGACGGCCCGGAGGGCGATGAGGAGACGAGAAAGCTCCGCAAGGACGAGCCCCTCCTCGCCCCCGGCGCCAAGCGCAACGGCAACGGCTCAGGGTTGACGCGGCACTAGGACCGGCAGGCCCCGTCCATCCAAGCAATCCACGCCTTGATCAGGTCCGCGCCTTCCTCGTGAATGAGGCTCCGGCCCAGCTCCGGCATCATGATGTCAGGGGCGTCGGAGCGCATGCGGAACAGCAGGATGGACTCATCCGGCGCGCCCGGCGTCACGCCATAAGTGTGCCCGCCGGACCCGCGGCCCGCCGCGATGGGCGGCTTGCAGACGCCCAGATGCGCGCCCTCTTCCGCCTCCACATTCAGATGCAGACCTGACGTATCGGCCGGTCCGGCCGGGTTGTGGCAATGGGCGCAGTTCACGTCCAGATAAGCCCGCGCCCGGGCCGTGACGGGGGCGGATTCGTCGTCCCAGACCGGGAGGGCCGGTGCGGTTTCAGCCGCCGGCGCGCCGATCAAGTAGCCGGCTTCCACCAGTTTCGCGATCTGGTTCTGCGCGCCTTCGGCGTAGGCGTAGGTCTTGTTCAGATTGCGCGGCTTGGGGCCAATGGGCCGAATTTCGCGGGTCGTGTTGTTGGTCGCGTGACAGCCTTTGCACTGGTTGGCATCAGGCACGATATAGGCAAAATCGCGCGGCTGATCGCCGTCTTCCAGCGTCAGGCGCTTCACCGCGCCGCCCCTTTGCAGGGTCGCCTCGCTCTGTTCGGCGTTCCAGACATAAGGAAGCGCCCGCCAACCGTCCTCGTCCCGGATCAGAAGCCGGGTCTCAATGAGACGAACCTGGTCCAGTTTCAGCCCGTTTCCAGCCCGTTCCGAAGCCGTTTCGGGGGCTTTTGCGACCCTGCCCGGGGCGGTTCCGCGCGGATAATAGAAGGTCTTGGTGATCACCGTGCCCACGGGGAAGTCCAGAACATCGCCTTCCCGGTATTGCGCGGACGCGCCCTCGGGCATCCAGACCGTGCGTAATTTGTGCGCGTAATCGGTGAAAAGCGGCGTGTTCAGGTCGTAAGGCGTGACGCCATCGCCCAGTTCCAGCGCGCCATTGGCGACCGTCACCAGTCCCCAATCGCTCAAGTTTACCGGGTTGTCGTCATGCAATGTGACCGTTTGCGGCGGGTTTTCGCCGCCACAGGCGGCCAGAACCAGCGCGCAAACGCCCGCCGATAGCGCCCGGATCAAGGCGGCGGGGCGGCCAGCGAGACCGCCGGCAGGGGTTCAATCGGGCAATCCGTACCGCCATCGACGATGCGCGGATCGGAAAAATCGTTCGGGGCGTCCAGATTCATCACCTCGGCGTCGCCATTATCGACACAGAGCACCGGATCAGCGCCGCCCTCGCGGGCATAACCGTCCCACAACACGTCCGGCAGGCGGCCAGTCGGCCCGAATTTCAGGACGCGCAGCGCCTGAAGATCCATATTGTCCGGCGATCCGCCGCCCCCGGCGAAGTCGTTTCCATGCACATGGATACGCTCCGGGTAGGGATCGAACGCGTCGGCGGTGTCGAATTGCTCGGTATAGCCGCTGGTATAATAGGAGGAGACGATCACGTTCGCCGTCTTATTGTTGGAAATCTCGTTATTGAAGATCTCCACGGCGTCGTTGGAATTGATAATCACGCCCGTCCCGGCCGGAACGCTGGCCACCGCCGTGCCTTCCGCGCCGAAATTGCGGGTATTGTTCTCGAAAATGCGGTTCTCATAAACCCGCGTCGTGTGCCCGGGCTGGGGCAGGTGCGGCATGTTGAAAACCAGGATTCCGCCCGTGTTTTCGGTCGCCACATTGCCGTAAACGTCCGCGCCGATGGTGTTTTCGATCTCAATCCCGGCGACATTGTACTCGGCGCGGTTGTTCCGGACGATCACATTGCGCGACTGGCCGACATAAATGCCGGCGTCGGATGCGGCGATGGCGACGCTATCCTCGATCAGCACGTTCTCGATCTGCACCGGATAGATGCCATAGGCGCCGTTTTCGGTGTCCGGCCCGTTCGTCCATTCCGTGCGCAGGCCGCGAATGACGACATTCTTGCCCTCATTCACCTTCAACGCGTCTCCGATCGTGTCCTCGATGGCGAGGTCTTCAATCGTGAAATCGCTGGCCGTGACCAGCAAACCTTCCGCCCCGGCGATCTGATCGGCGAAGCTGAGGATGGTTTCGTCCATCCCCTGCCCCCGGATCGTCACCCCGTCCGTGGTCAGGCTGAGCGAGCGGTCGAAGGAGAATTTGCCCGCCGGGATCTCGATCACGTCGCCGGGCTGCGCGTCCAGCAGCGCGGTGCGCAACGTATCCTGGTAGGAAGCGTCCGCTTCCTGCGCCGGTTCGGCGGACTGATCGCCGCCGTCGCCGCAGGCGGAAAGGCCCAGAGCGCCGGCCAGACCGGCAAGAATCATCGTCTTTTTCATCATTTATTCCGCCGCCGCCCCGGCGCCCGCCACCGCATTCACATAGGCGCTGCGGGCGTCGAAATCCTTGGCTTTCGCCTCGTCGTCTTTCTGGAGTTCTTCGGGGTCCAGATCCTGGAAATGCAGCACGCCCATATCCTCATAGGCGTTGCGCACAGGCGCGCCCCACAGGCCGATATCCTTGACGATCGGCACAATGCGCTGGAACAGGAGCTGGCGGTAAAGCTGAACGATTTCAGACTTTTCCGTCCATTCCTTGCACTCCTTCTGGTTCAGATCGAGCGCCTCGTACATTTCCGAGGCGTCGGTCATCCGGTCGCGCATCAGATAGCAGGCCTCGACCAGAAATTCCTCGCGTTCGGCGCGCTCGGCGTCGCTCAGCTCCGGATAATAATCGCGCAGCGTCAGGCGGCCGAAGGCGACGTGGCGCGCCTCGTCCTCCATCACGAAGGCGTTCACCTGCCGCGCCAGCGGGTTCTGGGCGATGTCGCGAATCGTGCCGAAAGCGGCCAGCGCCAGCCCCTCGATCACCACCTGCATGGCCAGATAGGTCATGTCCCAGCGGGAATCGCGCAGCGCCTGATCCACCAGCTCCTGCAGCGGCCCGGTCATCGGATAGGCGACGCCGAACTTCTCCAGCAGCTTCTTGTAGGCCTCCACGTGCCGCGCCTCGTCCATCACCTGGGTGGAGGCGTAGAACTTGGAATCGAGGTCCGGCACCTGCTGCACGATCTTGGAGGCGCAGAGCAGCGCGGCCTGCTCGCCCTGCAGGAACTGGGAGATGTTCCAGGCCTGCATGTGCCGGCGCACCTCGATGCGCTCCTTCTCGTCCATCTTCTCCCAGATGGGTGAGCCGTAAAGGCCGTTGGCCTCGTCCGGCATCTGCATCGGGTTCTCGAAATCGATGTCCTGCGACCAGTCGATGCGCTCGACCGCGTCCCACTGCATGTCCTTGCCCTTCTGGTAGAGGTGCATGAGCGACATGCGCCCCTCGTCGAATTCCCAGTCGAACACGGCGTCGAATTCCTGGGGCACGGTCCAGGCCGGGTCGATGTCCGGCATCGGATACAAATCACGCAGGGACATTGGTTTCTCCTCCCATGGGTGGGGCTTGCGCGTCGTTGCGCGCATCCTCGTCCCGCGGAGCCTTTATGCCGCCCTTGCGGGCGAGGCTCTCTTTCCAGCGGGCCTTGATCGTTTCGGACGTGTCCCGGCTGCCGTCCGGCGACCAGCCGGGCGGGCGGAACGCATATCCGAAAGCGTGACCGACGGAGCGGGCGGACGCGACGTCCTTCCCGATCCCGTACCATTCATGGAAGGCGACCTTCAGCGGATTGAAGGTGCCGAGATTTCTGACAATGCCGTAGCGGCAAGGCTCGTCGTCGCGCTCCGGCTCGAACGTGCCGAACATGCGGTCCCAGACAATGAAGACGCCGGCATAGTTGGAATCCAGGTAGCGCGGATTGGTGGCGTGATGGACCCGGTGATGGGAGGGGGTGTTCATCACCGCCTCGAACCAGGGCGGGAAACGCTTCACCGCCTCTGTATGAATCCAGAACTGATAGATCAGGTTCAGCCCGCTGACGAAGGCGATAATCGCCGGGTGAAAGCCCAGCAGGGCCAGCGGCGTGCCGAATATGATGAAGGAAAAGGTCAGCTGCCCGGTCCAGGTCTGCCGCAGGGCGGTGCTGAGATTATAATGCTGGCTGGAATGATGGATGACGTGCGCCGCCCAGAACCAGCGAACCCGGTGCGAGGCGCGATGCCACCAGTAGTAAAGGAAATCGTCACCGATGAAGGCGATGGCGAACGCCCACCAGGCAAAACCGATGTCGAACAGGGCGAACTGGTAGACGAACATCGACCAGCCGAAAGCCAGGAAGCCGAACAGGACGCCGGAAATGGTGTTGCCCAGCCCCATCATCAGGCTGGTCAGCGTGTCGCGCGGCTCATAGCGGCCGCGGCCCGTGAAGCGGACAAACAGCATTTCCACGACGATCAACCCGACAAAGGCGGGTATCGCAAAAGTAACGGGATCCGGCAGTTCCGGCATCGTCCATCAGGCGCTAGCGCCCTGTCTCCCCAATACGGCGCGCCCATTCGCGCGCTTCTTCTTCGCTTTCCAGCATAAGCGAAACACGGCCCAAGGTGAAATCGGAAAGCCGCAGCGACAAATTGCCGCTGCCGTCAACGTCAACCATGCGAATATCGGCCGGAGCGAGCAGCCGCGTGACCACGTCCACGCCCCGCACGACAGCCAGTCCGACACGGTTGGACGCCTTGTCCGCGACCAGCGCGGCCAGACCGTCCGTAGAGACCACGCCCTCGCCCGCCTCGAACCCCGCGAGGTCGTTTTCCAGGCGCACGGCCGCGGCCTCGACCGAATCCATCAGGCCCGGCTTGAGGCCGGTGAGCCAGATATTGATGCCGAAGAGGGCGAGAATGGCGGCGAAGGACGCCGCGATGATCAGGAGCGTCGTCATGGAAACATGGTCCCTGGTCCGTAAACGCAGAAGGCGGAGGCGACACGCGCCCCCGCCCTCTTTCTTACGTCAACGGCGCGGACGCTATTTGCGCAGGCGCAGCGTCACGCCATACGTCGCCGGGTCGCCCGGATAGACGTTGTAGCTGGTGCCGAGGTAACCGACCGACGGGAAACCGCCTTTGGTGTATTCCTCGTCAAAGATGTTGCGGCCCCAGAGCTGGACCTGCCAGCCGCCATCCGCGCCGCCGAGGCCGACGCTGGCGTTGAACAGGGCGAAGTCGTCCTGATTGGCGAAGGGACGCGGATCCAGGCTGGTCGTGTGGGCGAATTCAGAGGTGTAGGTCACCTCGCCGCGCACGAAGCCTTCCATTGTGTTGCCGATCGGCTGGGTATAGGTGCCGGTCAGCGAGCCGACGAAGTCCGAATTGCCGCGGTCAACGCCCGTCAGGTCGTTGAACGACGCCGTTACGCCGCCTTCGTTCGTGCGCTCATTGCCCGGCAGGCAAAGCTCGAACATCGGGTCGGACGGATCGAAACTGTCCGGGCACGGCGCGAACTGATAATCGCCATATTCATTGTGGAACAGCCAGGTGAAGCCGCCCGTGAAGAACAGGCGGTCCGTCGGCGCCCACTGGCTCTCGAACTCAAGGCCCGCGACTTCGATGGAGCCGGCATTGTCCAGCGCGAAGCCGTTGCCCACGAAATTATTGGACTGGAAGTCTTCGATTTCCTGCGCGAACAGCGCCACCGCGTAGATGAAGCGGTTATTGCCCAGAGCGCCCTTGGCGCCGATTTCGGCGGACTGCGCCTGTTCGTCCTGGAACTCGAACACGCCGGTCTTGGCCGCGTCCACAGAGACGTTGAACCCGCCCGGCTTAAAGCCGGTGGCGTAGCTGGCGTAGACATTGAAGGTCGGCGTCACGTCATAGGACGCGATGACATTGTAGGAGAAGTTGGAGTCCGACCGGCTGTCCGGGAAGGCCGCGGCGTTGACCGGCGGCCAGTTCTGGAACGCGGTGAAGCCCAGCAGCTGGTTGATCGCCGGGTTGCGCGCCTGTTCGTCGGTCAGCGGCTGCGTCGGATCGAACGGCAGCCCCGCGCCGGCCAGCAGCGCCGGAATCAGATAGGCGCAGGCGTCGCCGCCGATGATCGGGAACAGCGTCGGGTCGCAGGTGGTCGGCGACACAAGGCGCAAATCCTGGCCAACATCAACAAAACTGAACGCCGAAATCGGGTCCGGATTGTTGATGTTGGTTTCCATGTCCTTGTCTTCTTCGGCGTAACGCGCGCCCACCGTCATGGTCAGCTTGTCGGTGAGGTTGAAGTCCAGCTTGCCGAAGATGGAGACCGCTTCAGTGTCGTAATTATACGCTTCGCTGATCCGGCCATGC
>NZ_JACESD010000068.1:0-12136 GCF_013911995.1 Euryhalocaulis sp. | reverse complement strand
CATCAGCACTGTCCAGCGATTGGCCTTTTGCCCCGCGCCGGCAAAGATCAATGCCCCCCAACCGGCGGTCATCGCGGCCAGCGCCGGCCCGGCCCAGCCCAGCCATTGCAGCTGGATGTCGGCCGCCACGGCGCCCGGCCAGCCGAGAGGATTCTGGATCGGCGCGCTGGAGGCGATGTTCCAGCTGGGGTCGGCGGGCGCATGGAACAGCGCCGCGATCACGCAGAACGCGCCCGGCCCGAACATCAGAAGACCGGTAATTTCACGCAGACGCGCCCGCAGGAAGCCGGCGGGCGTTTCGTGGGGCGATTGCGATGCGTCGATAGCGGCCATCAGGGGCTTTACGGTTGATAACGGGTTAGCGCGATAATCGCCTGAATCCATATCGGAAGGGTTAATCGCCGCTTAAAAGCGTGCATTCGCCACATGCGCGGACGCGGCGCGCCGGTTAAGGTGCCTCCATGACGAAACAGCTTGAATGCGACGCCGCCATTGTGGGCGGCGGCATGGCGGGTCTGGCGACGGCGCTGTCGCTGGAGGCGGCGGGCCTTTCCGTGGCGATTGTCGACGCGCTCCCCGTGGAGGTGCGCGGGGACGAGGCGTTCGACGGCCGCGCATCCGCCATCGCCTATACCTCCTGGCGGATGTTCACCGTGCTGGGCGTGGCTGACCGGCTGGAGGGCGAGGCGCAGCGGATAGAGCAGATCCTTGTCACCGATGGCCGCGCGCCGGACGGGCTGCGGCCCGGCGGACCGTCTCCGCTTTTCCTGCGCTTTGATCATGCCGAGATCAATGGTGAGGGCGGAGAGCCGCTGGGCTACATGGTGGAGAACCGCCATTTGCGCCGGGCGATGACCGAAACGCTGCAGGCGCGCGGCAATATTACCGCCCGCGCCCCGGCGAAGGTTGTGGATGTGGCGCGGGACGCCAATGGGGCGGTGATCACGCTGGACGATGGCGGAACCATCAGCGCGCCGCTGATCGTCGCTGCGGACGGCCGCAATTCCTTCATGCGCAAGCGCGCCGGCATCCGTGCGCATGGCTGGAATTATAACCAGTCCGCCGTGGTGGCGACCGCGGAGATCGAGCGCGGCCATGACGGCGTGGCGCACGAATATTTCCTGCCCGCCGGTCCGTTCGCCATGCTGCCGCTCACGGGCGATCGTTTCAGCCTTGTCTGGACGGAAAAACCCCGGGCCGCCAAAGCCTTGATGGCATTAGGCGAACCTCAATTCACAGAAGAGATGCAGCGCCGCTTTGGCGATTTCGCGGGAAAGGTCAAACCCGCCGGGCCGCGCTGGTCCTATCCGCTGGGCGTACAGGTGGCTGAGGAATATTGCGCGGAGCGCCTGGCCCTGGTGGGCGATTCCGCGCACGCCATTCACCCCATTGCGGGCCAGGGTTTCAATATGGGGCTGCGGGACGCCGCGGCGCTGGCCGATGTGCTGGGTGAGGCCCGCCGCGCCGGGCTGGATATTGGCGACCTGACCCCCCTGCGCCGCTATGAGCGCTGGCGCAAGTTCGACAATGTGACGCTGTCTGTGGCGACGGACGGGTTCAACCGGCTGTTCGGCAACGATATCGGGCCGGTTCGCAAAATTCGCGATATGGGGATGGCTCTGACGGGAAAAATCGGCCCGGCGCGGCGCTTCTTCGCGCGGCACGCCGGCGGCGACACGGGCGAACGCCCGCGCCTGATGCAGGGGCTGACGCCCTAGCCGGTCTCGGCGTCGGTCAGTTCACGCGCCTCTTCGGGCAGCATGACCGGCACGCCGTCGCGGATCGGATAGGCGAGCCGGGCTTTGCGGGAAACCAGCTCCTGCGCCTCGCGGTCATAGACCAGCGGGCCGCGCGTCACCGGGCAGACAAGAATTTCCAGCAGACGGGGGTCCACCTCGTGCTTGGTCTTTTCGCTCGTCTGGCTCATGGCGGCCCTTGTCCCTCAATGTCCGGTCGATGCGCACATTACTGTACGCCGCCCGGTCCGTCATCGCTTTCGGCTGCAGCCATTTGCATCAAAGCCACCAGCACTGACAACCGGTTGGAGAGCGAGCGCGCCTCCAGCAGGGCCTGCTTTTCCGCCGTCTCGAAGGGCAACACCATGGAAAGCTGGTTCACCATCGGTTCGATCGGCGCATTCTTGATGGAATCCCAGTCGGCGGCGAGGTCGCGGGCGGAGAAAAAGCTCTTCAGCACGCCTTCGAAGGATTCCCGGTCGAAATTCCCGTCCAGCTGTTCGGGGTGGAGGTCGCCCTCGAAATCGTCCCAGGAAATTTCCGCCTGCCGGTAGGGCGTGTCGCAGGACACCTCGCCCGACAGCTCGAACCGGGCGATGCCGCGCAGGGTTATCAGATAGCGGCCGTCTCCGGTCTCGGCGAAACTGACAATACGTCCGGCGCATCCTATACCGGCGAGCGCCGGCACCGCGCTTTCGCTGCCCACGGGCTGCACCATGCCGATCATGCGGTCGGGCGAGGCCAGCGCGTCATCGACCATGTTCAGATAGCGGGGCTCGAAAATATTCAGCGGAAGCTGCGCGCGGGGCAGCACGATGGCGCCGTCGAGAGGAAAAACCGGAAGCCGGTCAGGCAGGTCGCCAATCCCGCGATAGCCGAAATCCGCCGTCATCCGCTGTTCCTCACACCGCTTCTCCGTTCGCTTCTCAGGCGAAAAGTATAGAGCTTAGACGCCGCCGCCCCTGTTTTGTCACCTGGGAGGCCGGTCCGGCGGCCTCAAAAATCTTCAGCAGGCGCTGGCGCGCGGCGCCTTCATTCCAGTCCTTGTCGTCCCCGATAATGGTCAGCAGCTCGTCTGCCGCGCTCTGCAGCTTGCCCGATGCGGCCAGCGCTTCGGCGTAATCATAGCGTTTCTGGTGATCGCCGGGATTGGCCTGAACTGCGTCGGCCAGCGCCTGAAGATCAGCGTCCGGCGTTTCATCCAGCAGTTCAAGCGCCGCGCGGACGCCCTGCACGGCCGCGTCGTTCTGTTTCTCGGGCGGAATCGCCTGCAGGATTTCCTCGGCCTTGGCTCGATCGCCATTGTCCAGATAACAGCGGGCAAGCCCGGCCATGGCGCCGGCATGCTCCGGATCGGCCTGGATGGCGGCGGCAAAATCCTGCGCCGCCCCGGCGGCGTCGCCCGCGGCCAGCTGTTCATTGCCGCGCGCGACCAGCGCGTCGACATTCTGCGCCTGCTTGCCCTGACCGCCCAGCCGCTCGATGAATTCGGCGATCTGGCTTTCGGGAAGCGCGCCCTGAAACCCGTCCACGGGCTGGCCGTCTGAAAAGGCGTAGATTGTTGGAATGGACTGAACGCGAAGCTGCTGCGCCACGCCCGGATTCTCGTCCACATTGATCTTGACCAGCTTCACCTTGCCGCCCGCCGCGGCCACGGCCTTTTCCAGCGCCGGAGTCAGCTGCTTGCACGGGCCGCACCAAGGCGCCCAGAAATCGACGATGACCGGGGTCTCTTTCGACGCCTCCACCACATCGGCCATGAAGGCCTGGTCGGAAGAATCCTTGATCAGGCCGTCTTGAGCGCCGGTTTCGCTGGGCGCGGGGTCGCCGGGACCGATGATCTGCATGGCTTTTGATCGCCTCTTGGTTCGTTTGAAACTCGATCTAGGCCCCTAGGTGGCGCGGGAAAGGACGCCATGCAAGCGCGCCGGGTTTGCAAATCTCATAGCGCGGAAAAATCCAGCCGCTCCGCCACATGTCCCGTCGCGCGCACGAAATCCTCCAGCCGGTCTGAGGGGACCGCCGTTGTCGCGTCATTGGAAAGGGGGTGGAAATTCACGATGTCATGATCAAACAGGCCCTCGTCCAGAATGACCCGGACGCGCGTTTCGGCGTCATTGATCAGCGCAAAAAGCGTCACGGATCCGGGTGTCACACCCAGCGTTTCCTCCATCAGGTCAGGCCTTCCGAACGAAAGACGCTTGGTTCCGATCTCCCGGTGGAGGTGTTTCAGCGGAATCTGCGTCTCTCCCAGCGCGGAAATCAGAACCAGCTGACCGTCCTTGTCCTTCAGGAACAGATTCTTGGTATGGCCGCCCGGCAGCGCCGCCTTGATGTCCGCGCCTTCCTCCACGGTGAAAACGGGCGGATGCTCATGCGTCGTCCAGGGGATGGAGAGCTGGTCGAACAGGGCGTAGAGCGCGGCTTGCCGGTCGGAGAGCGTCATTGAGGCGTTACAGCGGCTTGGTTAGACAGAGACAACTTGAAACCGAACCTAGCCGGGAGCGCGGACGAATTGAAACTCGAATGCTATCAGGTCAGTCAGTACACGACGGAAATGGTCCCGGGCCGCGGCCGCCGCGGCTGGATGGATGAAACCCGCGACCGCTTCGCCTATCGCTGTCTGCCGCTTTCCATGGCCAACTCCACCGGGTGGGAGCTGCGCTGCCCGGCGGAAGTGAAAATCGTTTGGGACGGCAAGCAGGGCGAAAAAGCCATCAAGGTTTACGGCTATGACCCGCATGTGCCGGTGAACATGTTCGCCCAGTCGCATTTCGGCGAAGGCGTGGTCACTTTCATCCCCGGTTACCTGTTCCGCACGCCGCCGGGCGTGGCGCTGTGGGTCACCGGCCCGCCGAACCAGCCCAAGGACGGCATCTATCCGCTGACCGGACTGGTGGAGACGGACTGGCTGCCCTTCCCGTTCACCATGAACTGGAAAATGACCCGCCCGGGAGAGGTTGTGTTCGAAAAGGGCGAACCCTTCGCCTTCCTGACCCTGATAGAGCACAACAAGCTGGAGGACGTGACCCCGGAGATGAAGTCGATCCACGACAATCCGGAGCTGCGCGATGAATTCAACGCCTGGACCAGGTCCCGCCACGAATTCAATCAATCGCTCAAGGGCGACGAGAGCCTGCAGCAGGCCTGGCAGAATTTCTACATAAAGGGACAATCGCCCTCGAAGGCGCAGGCCGACGAGAAATCACACCGCACAAAGCGCCGTTTGCAAACGCCCAAACCCCGGAAATAGCGGGCGGCGGTCCGGCCGGCGCGCGCCGGCGCGACCCTGTATGCAGAAACCCTCTTGAAACAGGGCGGCAAACGCGCTTTATGCCGGTCCTTCTTGACGACCCGTCCGGGCCCCGTGTCCGGACAGCGCTTTAAGCGGGCGTAGCTCAGGGGTAGAGCACAACCTTGCCAAGGTTGGGGTCGTGAGTTCGAATCTCATCGCCCGCTCCATTTTTCCTTTATATATCCAGACATCGTATCCAGACGCCGGTCGCCGCCGGCGTTTTTTGTTGTCTATTCGCCAGGCCGTCGGGAAGCCCATCCAGTGACTGCGGTCAACGTGACTTGCATTGACATACCCACCATCCCTTCATACCGTTTTGCTCCGATAGGGAATGCGCAAGGCGGCGGAAGATCGCGGGCGCGATGGAGGCATGTCATGCACGATATCGACCCCGCGGCCACGGCGCTGCTGGATGCCTGGAAGGCGATGGACGAGGACGGCTATCTCGCCGCCTTCGCCGACACATTCCGTACGATCGACCCATACGGAGAAACCACCACGCCGGACGGCGTGAAGGAGCATATCCAGATCATCCGCCAGAACTGGACGGATCTGGATTATGTTGTCGACGACGCCTTTTCGGCGGAGGACCGCGCCGTCATCGCCTACACGATCTCAATGACCGGCACTGCCGGCGGCTGGGAGGGCAAGCGCGTCTCGCTCCCGTGCATGGCGATGGTGCGGACCGAAGGCGGCAAGATCGCCGAGTGGCGGGAACAGTTCGACACCGGCGTTCTGGTCCGGGCCCGCAAGAAGGCCGCCTGAGATGGGCGAAACTTCAATCGATAGAGACAGGCTCGCCGGCTATCTGAGCAACGCCGCCCCGGACTGGTCGCGGATCGAGAAAATCGAACAGATGAAGGGCGGACAGTCCAATCCGACCTTTCGCGTCGACACCGGTTCAGGCCCGGTCATACTCCGGATGCGGCCCGAAGGCGCGCCGCGCTGGGCGCATGACGTGGCGCGCGAATATCGCGTGCTGGCCGCGCTGGGCCCTACCGATACGCCGGTTCCGGCAGTCTATCACTATTGTGAAGACGCAGCCGTTCTGGGCGGCGAATTCTATCTGATGGAATTCATCGAGGGGCGGATCGAGGATGATAACCGCCTGCCCGGATTCTCGGCGGAGGAGCGCGCCGCAATCTATCGCAGCTATGTTCAGGCTTACGCCCGGCTGCACGCGGTGGACTGGCGGGCCGCGGGGCTGGAGGATTTTGGCAAGACGGATTCCTATGTCGCGCGCCAGCTGAAACTGCACCGCAAGCTGTTCTCGGAATACTGCCCGGAAGGTATCGCGGATCTCGACTGGCTGCAGGAGGCTCTGCTGGAGCGCGTTCCCGAACAGACGCGCACGGGTCTGGTTCATGGCGACGTGCGCATGGGCAATGTCGTGCTGCACCCGACGGAGCCAAAAGTGGTGGCGCTTCTGGACTGGGAAATGTCGACCCTGGGCGATGTCTATGCCGATGCCGGCATTCTGACCGTCCCCTATTACATGCCGCCAAACCCGCAAGGCCATTTGCGCGACAATGATCCCGCCATAACCGGCGTGCCGGACATGGAAACCGTGATCGACTGGTATTGCGAGGATATGGGACTGGAGGAATTCCCGAACCTGGAATTCATGATCCTGTTCAATCTCTATCGTTATGCTGCGGTGAATTACGGGGTCGGCTGGCGCGCGCGGAATGGAATGGCCGTATCCGATAACGGTCACCTTTATGGTGAAACCGCCGTTCCCATCGGTCGCCGCGCCCGGGCCATGGCGGAAGCCTGGCTGGCTGACGGCACAATCTAGAAAGGCGCGCAATGATTGTCGTCTCCGAAGACGCTATCCGGCGCAACAAGGAAGCGGGTTGGTGGACGGAAGTCCGTCTTACAGACCTGCTTGACGAGCAGGCCGCGCAGACCCCGGACCGGGAAGCCCTGGTTGATGCGCCCAATCGCGAAAGACTGATGAGCGGCGCGCCGCGCCGCCTGACCTGGGCCGAGGTGAGCGATGAGGCATGGCGCTTTGCCGCCCTGCTGAACAAGGCCGGGCTGAAGAAGAACGATGTCCTGCTCACCCAGCTGCCCAATATTGTCGAATATGTCGCGATATATCTGGCCGCCTGGCGGCTGGGGATCATTGTCACCCCGCTTCCGGTGCAGCATCGCGAGAAGGAGGCCCGGTTCGCCGCGGAGAAAACAGGCGCCAAGGCCATTCTGACGGCGCGGAATATTCTGGGCCGGGACCATCTGGCGTTGATGCGCGGCGTGAAAGCGGTCAGCCCCTCCGTCGAAACCTTGCTGGCGTTCGACGCCGGGGATGATGACGACACGGTCGATATTGGCGGCGCGTTCGCCCGTATCCGTGACGCCGACATCGTCCAGGCCCGCGAGGCGGCGGAATCGGCCGCCATGACCGCGCATGACGTGGCGACGATATGCTGGACTTCGGGGACCGAAGCGGTGCCGAAAGGCGTGCCGCGCAATCACAATGAATGGCGGCTGATCGCCGAATTCCAGATTTCGGCGGTGGAGCTGCAGCCGGGAACGCGGATGCTGGTCCCCTTTCCGATGGTGAATATGAGCGGCGTGGGCAGCGGGATCGTGCTCTGGTTACGGCTGGGCGGGGCGATGGTTCTCCATCACCCGTTCGACCTGGACCTGTTCCTGTCCCAGCTGCGTGATGAGGAAATCGATTACACGGTGACCGCGCCCGCGGTTCTCAATCGCCTGCTCAATGAGCGCGAAAAACTGGCCGGCATTGATTTTCGCCGGCTGGCGGGCCTCGGGTCAGGCTCCGCCCCGCTCTCCGAATGGATGGTCCGCACCTGGCGGGACGATTACGGCGTCGACCTCAATAATAACTACGGATCGAACGAGGGCGCGGGCCTTGTCTCGAGCTGTCTCGATGTTCCCGATCCGGCGGAGCGGGCGGTGTATTTTCCCCGTTTCGGCGATCGGCGGTTTAACTGGAAGCACATATTCGGGCAGGCGCTGGAGTGCCGCCTCGTAGACCCGGAAACGGGGGAGGAAATCACCGGTCCGGGCCGCCCGGGCGAGCTGTTGACCCGCGGTCCGACCGTCTTTTCAGGCTACTGGGAGGCGCCAGAGCTGACCGAGGCCGCCTTTGACAAGAATGGCTGGTTCCGAACCGGAGACCTGTTCGAGATCGATGGACCGGACGACAAATATTTCCGATTTGTCGGGCGCTGCAAGGATATCGTCGTGCGCGGCGGCATGAATATCTCCTGCGAGGAGGTGGAGGGGTATCTGAACGCGCATCCGGCCGTGACCGAGGCCGCAATTATCGGCGCCCCGGATCCGGTCATGGGCGAGCGGATTTGCGCCTGCGTCGTGGCGGCGGACGACCCGCCGGACAAGGACGCACTGAACGCCTATCTGCGGTCGGAGTGGCAGATCGCCGTCTATAAGCAGATCGAACGGCTGGAGTTTTTTGACGCCCTGCCCCGCAATCCCATCGGCAAGGTGTTGAAGCGTGAACTGCGCGACGAAATCAGCCGCCGCGGCGATGCGGCGGCCTGATCGCGCGGCGGGCCGCATCCTCTGACAGCTTCTTTGTTGCGTTGCACAATAACCGGCGCTAGACAGCCGGCAACCGCTTGGAGCCGGTGAGACCCCGGCTGGCTATTCCGGCCGCCAATCCGCCGGACAACTCTAAAAGACCCATCCATGCCCGCTGCGTATCGCCGAAACCGGTCCGCGGACGGCGTGGCTGTATGAAAACGCCATGTTCAATCTCCAGACCTACCAGGCCGAATGGTTCGGCAATATCCGCCGCGATGTGCTGTCCGGCCTTGTGGTCGCGCTGGCGCTGATCCCCGAAGCCATTGCATTTTCGATCATTGCGGGCGTCGATCCGAAGATCGGGCTTTATGCCTCTTTCTCCATCGCCGTGATCATCGCCTTTACCGGCGGGCGGCCCGGCATGATCTCCGCCGCCACCGCCGCCACGGCGGTGCTGATGGTGACGCTGGTGAAGGATTACGGGCTGCAATATCTGCTGGCCGCGACGGTGCTGGCCGGGCTGCTGCAGATCGGCGCGGGACTGCTGCGGCTGGGCGATCTGATGCGCTTCGTCTCGCGCTCGGTGATGACCGGGTTTGTAAACGCGCTGGCCATCCTGATCTTCATGGCGCAACTGCCGGAACTGATCGGCGTGCCCTGGCTGACCTATGTGATGGTCGCGGCTGGTCTGGCGATCATCTATCTGTTTCCGCGCCTGACCCGGGCGATACCGTCGCCGCTGGTCTGTATCGTCATTCTGACCGGCGTGGCGATGTATTTCGGATTGGATCTGCGCACCGTGGGCGACATGGGCGAGCTGCCGGACACGCTGCCGGTTTTCCTGATCCCCGACATTCCGCTGAACCTGGAAACCCTGCGCATCATCCTGCCCTATTCGGCGGCGGTGGCCGCTGTCGGCTTGCTGGAATCATTGATGACGGCGTCCCTCGTCGATGAGCTGACCGACACGTCCAGCAACAAGAACCGGGAATGTATCGGCCAGGGCGTCGCCAATACGGCCACGGGCTTTATCGGCGGCATGGCGGGCTGCGCGATGATTGGCCAGTCCATGATCAATGTGAAATCCGGCGGCCGCGGGCGGCTTTCGGCGTTCTGCGCCGGCGCCTTCCTGATCTTTCTGATCGTCGTGCTGGGCGACTGGGTGAAACAGATTCCCATGGCGGCGCTGGTCGCCATCATGATCATGGTCTCCATCGGCACGTTCAGCTGGTCCTCGATCAAGGATCTGCGCCATCATCCGCGCAGCTCCTCTGCGGTGATGCTGGCGACGGTTATCTGCGTTGTGTTCACGCACAACCTGGCCATCGGGGTTCTGGTCGGCGTGCTGCTTTCGGGCATCTTCTTCGCCTGGAAGATCGCGCAGATTTTCCGCGTCACCTCGACCCTGTCGCAAGACGGCCGCTCCCGCACCTATGTGGTTGAAGGACAGGTCTTCTTCGCCTCGGCTTCGCAATTCACGGAGTCTTTCGACTTCAAGGAGGCGCTGGAGCGTGTGACCATCGATGTCAGCCGCGCCCATATCTGGGATATTTCCAGCGTGTCGGCGCTCGACATGGCGGTGCTGAAATTCCGTCGGGAGGGCGCGGAGGTGGATATCGTGGGCCTGAACGAGGCCAGCGAAACCATTGTCGACCGGCTGGCCATCCATGACAAACCCGGCGCGCTCGACCGGCTGATGGGGCATTAGGGGATTATCATGAGCAGGATTATCGCACTCATCGACGGCTCCCTTTATGCCAAGAGCGTCTGTGACTACTCCGCATGGATCGCCGAACGCACCGGAGCCGGGGTCGATCTCCTTCATATTCTGGGAAGGCGCGAGACCGAAAGCGCTCCCGCCAATCTCAGCGGCAGCGTCGGGCTGGGCGCCCGGTCATCCCTGCTGGCCGAACTGGGCGAGCTGGACGCGCAGCGCGCCAAGCTGGCGCAACAGCGCGGCTGGGCGATCCTTGAAGACGGCGAGGCGGCGCTGGAAGCGGCGGGCGTCCACGATATCGCCGTCAAGTTGCGCTTTGGCGACCTGCTGGGGACGATGGAGAAATTCGAACCCGATGCCCGCGTTATCGTGATCGGCAAGCGCGGAGAGGGCGCCGATTTCGCCAAGGGCCATCTCGGCTCCAATCTGGAGCGGATCGTCCGCGCCAGCCAGAAGCCGGTCTTCGTCGCTTCGCGCGAATACAAGCCGGTCAAACGGATTCTGATTGCTTATGATGGCGGGGCCAGCAGCCGCAAGGCCGTGGAAATGGTCGCGTCCAGCCCGCTGTTCGAAGGGCTCGCGATCCGCCTTCTCATGGCGGGGCCGGAATCCGCAGAGAACCGCAAGGCCCTGGACGATGCGAAATCCCGCTTTGCGGATTCGGGGCGCGAGGCGGAAACCGAAATCGTCTCCGGCCAGCCGGAAAGACTGATCGGTGAGATCGTGGAAGATGGCGGGGCGGATCTGCTGGTCATGGGCGCCTACGGACATTCCCGCATCCGTAACCTGATCATCGGCTCGACCACCGCGGAGATGGTGCGATCCTGCAAGATACCGGTGCTCTTGTTCCGCTAGACCTGTCTTCGCTTCTCAAATGCAGGTTTGATGCTAGTCTCCGCCCCGGGGCCGTCTGAAAAGACGCAATCGGGGCGGGGAAATGGACTTTGGAAATATTAGCGAGATGATTGGGGCCGCGGCGGCAATCATTACCGCAGCCTCTGTCATCATCGCGGCGCAGCAATTGAAAGTCAGCCGGCGGAACTGGGTCGCCGAAAACAAGCGCCTGAAGAAACAGGCGGCGATCGACGCGGCGAAAATCTATATCGACAACAAGCGACCCGAGACGGACCTGATGCTTCAGTTCGTCAATAATGCCTGTCACATCAACAGCCGCATCGTTCAGGACATCGAGAAGTTTCATGTGCCGCAACTTCCCGTCGCCCTGCTGGACGACGTGCGCGGCTGCGTCGAGTTCTATGACCGCGACGCCGTCGGGGAACTGGGGGAAGAAGGCGGGCACATCACCGGGCTGACGCCTAAGCACGTGATCCAGCTTCGCTGGCTGATGATCGATTATCTCAACACGCTCGAAGCGGTGCTGATGTACTGGTGGCAAGGCACGGCGAACGAAAAGCTGCTGGAGCATGAGTTCTCGTTCCTGCGCGAAAACTCCGACAGCGCGCGCCCTGTGCGGCATCTGGTGGAGGCGTTCGGATCGGGAAATTTCCCGGCGATCAGCGGCTTCCTGAAATCGGGGTCACACAGGAATGCGCCTGAACCCGAATTCGAATAAAGGCGGCGCAGGAACGGGCGGCAATTTCACCGACGCGCGATCGATCAGCCTGATTTTACTGGCGCTCCTGTTCGGGGGGCATCTTGCCTATGGAGCGAACAGCGCGGCGCTGGCGCTATGGTTCTCAGCGGCGCTGTTCGCGGTGTGCGCCGTTTGTGCCGCCACCGCGCGGCCGGATCGTTTGAGGCACGCTTTGCGTCAGGGCCGTATCCCGGGCTTGCTGCTGCTCGTAGTCGCCGCAGGGGGCTGCCTTCAGCTGGCGGGGCCGTGGCCCGGGGCGGCGCATCCGGCCTGGGGCTGGT
>NZ_JACESD010000067.1:0-12372 GCF_013911995.1 Euryhalocaulis sp. | reverse complement strand
CCCCGGACGCCGAACGCCTGCTGATGCTCAAGCCAGATCTCGTCGTTTTCGGCCCGCCCTCGCCCGGGCCGAAAACGACGAGATCTGGCTTGAGCATCAGCAGGCGTTCGGCGTCCGGGGCGGCCTGCGGCAGGTCCCGGGCCCAGTCCGGCGCCAGCGAGACGGCGTCCCGCGACTGCCAGCTCAGCGCGGCGACCTGATCGCGGGTTGCGACGCTCAGCACATACTGGTCCGCGCAGAGCGAGGCGGAGACCACGCGCTGCGGCGCGGCGGCGGCAGGCGCGGAAAGCATCGTCGCCAGCGCGATAAGCGCGGCAAAAAGGCCCCCTCCCCACAAGGAAGAGGGGGTAAGTGTCGGGGCCGGGAAAGGCGCGCGCGAAGCAGCGCAGTCGCTCCGCGCGGTCCCGCCCCGATATCGGCGGGGCGAAATCACCCTTTCCAGCTCAGCCCGGCGAACACGGCCGCGCCCTGAGTTTCGAACCCGATGACGTCGACATAATCCTCGTCCAGCAGGTTCTCCCCGCGCAGCGTGGCTTCCCAGCCGTCCGCGAACTCATAGCCGACGACCGCGCCGACCAGCGTGTAGGCGTCCAGCGTGATCGTCTGGCCCGTGGAAAAGTCCGTATCGAGCTGATCGCCGACATAGTCGGCGGACGCGCCGATGCGCCAGCGCGCCGCCGGACGCCAGCCGGCGGTGAGGCTGCCGGTAGTTTCGGGGCGGCGGATTTCTTCGGCGCCGTTTTCATCCGACTCCAGCAGGGTCAGCGCGCCGTCGATGAACAGGGTCTCGAGCGGACGCCAGCTGGCCTCCAGCTCCACGCCATTGCGCTCGCTTTCGGTCTGACGATTGAGGGCGGTCGAGGTGAAATCCGGATTGAAGGCGGTGTAGATCTCGTTCTCCAGCCTCGACTCGAAATAGGTCGCGGAAAGATCGAGATTCAGCGGGTCCACGCGCTGGTCCCAGCCGATCTCCCAGCCCGTGGAATTTTCAGGCTGCAGGTCCGGATTGCCGACAAAGCTGCCCGGGAAGAAGCCGAACAGTTCAAAGACGCCGGGATTGGTTACGCCCTCGCCCACGCTGGCGCGGGCTTTGCCGTCAATCGCGGCGAACCGCCAGCTGGCGCCGACGCGCCAGGTCGTGACGTTGTCGAAGCGATCATTGAAGTCGCGCCGGATGGAAGCGTTCAGGAGGGCCGGGCCGGCGGAAAAGCCGTAATCCAGCGCCACGGCGTCATTGGTGATCTCCTGCTTCTGGTTTTCGCCCGCGCCGGGAACGCCGCCGTCATTCTTGAACATCTCGGTTTCCGACTCGACCAGCGCGACCAGGCGGTGATCGGCGTTCAGGGCGCGGCCGCGCCAGCCTGCTTTACCCTCGAAGTCCCAGCGGCGGCCGATGGAGGCGTTGTCGAACGCGCCATCGGCGTAGTTTTCAGCGTCCACCAGCGTCAGGCCCGCGGAGCCTTCATAGAAGAAGCCGCCGTCCAGATCGCCCTTCAGGGCGGCGCGACCGAACACTTCCTCGGTCGCGCGCAGGCGGTCGGCGTTATCCAGCGCGCCATCGAAATCGATGTCCGGATCGGACTGCGCCTCGGCGTCCTGATAGCGGCCCGTCAGAATGAGGCGCGCCGCCTTTCCGAGCAGCGGATAGGCGAAGCTGCCGTTCAGGGTCAGGTTCTCGAACCCGTCTTTCTCGCCGCCCTGACCGGAAACATCGATTCCGTCCGAGTCGAAGGCCGAGGCCGAGAGGCTGGCGCGCCCCTTGCCCACCGGCCCGGCGATACGGGCCGAGCCGCGGACCGTGTTGAAGGAGCCGGCCTCCACGGCAGCGGACCAGGACGGCGCGCCGCCGCCCGGGCGGGTGACGATATTGATCACCCCGCCAATCGCGTCCGAGCCCCACAGGGCGGATTGTTCGCCGCGCAGGATTTCGATCCGTTCCACATTGGCGGTCTGCAGGTTTGCGAATTCGAACTCGCCGGTGAAGGGGCTGGAGGCTTCCACCCCGTCAATCAGGACGACAGTCTGGTTGGCTTCCGATCCGCGCAGGCGCACCTGAGTCAGGCCACCGAAGCCGCCCGATTGCGACACCGCAATCCCGGCGGATCCCCGCAATATATCGGATATGAAAGCGTCGCCCCGCGCGGCGATTTCATCGCGGCCGATGATGGTGGCCGAGGAGGTGACGTCCTCCAGCGGAATCGGATCAAGCGCGCCGATCACGATCAGTTCGTCCAGCTCATCACTGGCGCTTGCGGTCTGGGCGAAGGCGGGGGGTACGGCGAGAAGGGCCAGCGCCGTGCTGGTCAGTAGCGTGCGTGTCATCGACATCTCCAAACGCTTCGCGCCCCGCGCCGCGAAGGCGGGCGGGAAGCGGGTTCAACGGATGCCGCTGCTTCGGAAAAACAAAGGTTCCGGCCCTCGCGCCTTATCCCGGGCGCGATGATCGAGCGACTGCGCCGGCCGGTCTTCCGGCTCTCGGCTGATCGCGCCTGGATCGCGCCTTCCCAGAGCCAGGGGCTCCAGTGGCGTGATGCGGTCCAGACTCGCCGATGACGGCTGCGGGCACAGCCCCGGATTGAGAGTCGCGCAAAGAAAGAAAGGCCCACGCGCTCCGCACCGGGTTCCCGATTAATCCCGGTTAGGGGAACCGACGCAGAGAGGGGTGTATGCCCCCTGCACGCGGGTTTCAAGTGGCGTCAGGAGGAGGCGAAACTCTGATTGAGGTCGCGGGCCAGACGGTCCAGTTGCCGCCGGTTGCGCCGCCATTCCAGCCAGAGCAGCAATACTTTGGGCCCTTCGACGAGATAGCGCCGCCACATGCGTTTGGGCTCGCTGGCCAGACGGTGCAGCCATTCCAGCCGCGCCTTCTGCATCCAGCGCGGCGCGCGGGAGACCTTGCCGGCGAGGAAATCCAGCGACGCGCCGACGCAGAAACCGATGCCGGTGCAGTCGCGACGGTCGCGTATGGCCTGCGCCACCATCTCCTGCTGCGGAGACCCGACACAGAGAAAGACGAAACGGGACGGGTTGCGGAAGACGAATTCCGCGCAATCCTGAACCGCCAGCGGATTTTTCTTCAGCCCCATCGGCGCGTCGTGCCAGCGCAGATCGGTCAGGCCGTAGCGTTTTTCGATCGCCTCGATCACCGATTGCGTGCCGCCTATGACCACCACGGGTTCATCCGGGTCAATAGCGTCCGCGAACAGGCGCTCCGTGAGGTCGGAACCGGGCGTGACATCCACTTTTTCGCCGGAGATTTTTGCGATGAGTTCAAGAATGCGGCTGTCGCAGACCGTCAGCCAGGCTTGCGCGTAGAGCACGGCCTCCCGCGGATTGCCGCGGGCGATACGGACCAGGTGATCCACATTCGGGGTGACGACAAATTCAAAGGACTTGTCCGCCGGGCGTTCGGTGACGCGCTGAAAGGCAGTGTCCATGCCGATGCGGTCGAAACCGCCATTGAGAAACCAGATATGACGGGATCCGCGGCGGCGGTCGGCGCCTGTTTCGCTGATGGCGGTCATGATTGGCGCGTCTCCCCTCGTCCCAAAACGCTGCAGTTCGCGCGCCCGTGAGGGGCGCACGGGCGTCACAAAGCAAACCGCGCGCCATTCCCGGCACGCGGCTGTTATCCGCTGATCGGCTATTGAAGAGGGTCAGAAAGCCGGATCAGTCCATTCCGGACTGATCGTTCTCTTCCGCGTCTGGATAGACGCGCGTGATTTCCTTGATGGCGCAGGATTCGCCGCGGGCATAGATGCGGCCGGGCGCAATCTCTCCCGCGCACATGAAGTTGCCGGTATCGGACTCCAGCGCCAGATTCCAGGACCAGTTGAGCTGGCTGCACGTTTTGTAGACATCGACCTCATAATGGTCGTTGGCGCCGACACTGATCCGGACCGTGTCGTCATCGACTTCGCTGAAGCCGTTCACGTTCCGCACCGGGAAGCAATCGCGTTCGGCCGACTGGGCGGCCTGCGGCGCGTCGCCCGAGGCGCTGCCCATCGTATCCATATCGGACGCACAGCCGAACAGGGCGATAACGCTGGATGCAACCACTAGCCTGAGCATTGTAATAACCTTCGACAGCTCCCTCGTGCGAAGATGAATGCGTCAGGCCGCGTTAAGTTCGGTATTGGTGCGAGTTGATTTCATGTTTCCGGAGCAGGTTGCGGAATTGATGATAGCTGAGCGCCAGATGTTCCGCGGCTTTTCCCTGATGGCCGTCATGGGTTTTCAGGGCGCTTTCTACGAGTGATTTTTCGAAAGACTCGACATTCTGCTTGAAATCACGGGGCTTGGAATCCGGCGCGGGCGAGGCGCTCCCGTCCGGCGTCCCGGCTTCCTCCTCCGCGCCGCCATCCAGCCGCCAGGGCGATTCAAACGGGTCGAGCTGGATGTCGTCGATAGGACGGCGGGCGCGAGATTCGGCGGCCAGTGTACGGTAGGTGGCGCGCTCCACGACGTTTTTCAGCTCCCGCACATTGCCAGGCCAGTCATGGTTCATCAGCAGGCCCATCGCCTTCATGCCGAACCCGGGAAAATGGTCCGCACCGAGCTCCGCCGTCATGCGCTGGGCAAAATGCTGCGCGAGGATGGGGATATCCTCCCACCGGGCGCGGAGCGGCGGCAGGGTGACAACATCGAAGGCCAGACGGTCGAGGAGATCGGCGCGGAAAGTCCCTTTGCGCACGGCGTCCGGCAGATGCACGTTCGCCGCGCCGGCGACGCGCACATTGACGCTGATGGTTTCCGAACCGCCCAGCCGTTCGAACTCCCCATATTCCAGGATGCGCAGGATCTGTTCCTGCACGCGCATGGAGGCGTTGGAGATTTCGTCCAGGAACAGCGTGCCGCCATGGGCGCGTTCAAACCGGCCCACATGGCGGCTGGAAGCGCCGGTAAAGGCCCCGGCCTCATGACCGAACAGCTCCGACTCCAGCAGGTTTTCCGACAGAGCGGCGCAGTTCAGCGTGACATAGGGCTGGTCCCAGCGCGGGGACAGAAAGTGCAGGCGGGCGGCCGCCAGCTCCTTGCCCACACCCCGCTCGCCCACGATCAGGACCGGCCGGTCCAGCGGGGCGGCGCGCGAGACCTGCTCCAGCGATTCCAGGAATTGCGGGGACTGGCCGACGAGCGGCGGGAGGTCGGTAAGCGACATGCCCGCTAATTTATATATTTAACCGGTTAAATCTACAATATTTCGTATTTTTAGTTATTTTATTGGTAAACGTAATTGCTCTATTTTCCAAAATTATCTATATTTTTCAGTAATTTATATCATTAATAAAAAACTGGCACACCCCTTGCTGATATGAAGACGTGAGGCACGGAACTCACGAGCCAAGGGACGAAAGACCATGACTGACTATGAAACCCGCCACGGAGACTCGCGAGACACGCTGAGCCGGTTCGGACGCTATTTGCGCAGCCGCTCGGGCGAGGTCTGGGCCTTCTTCGCGGTGGGTCTGGTGATCGGCCTGATCATCGGCTGACCCCCGCCCCGCGCATCACGACAGATCAAGAAAAGAAAAATCGCTAACCGGCAAACGCTAACCGCCGACACAAAAACAAGAAGGAGTATCCAGGATGAGCATCTTTTCCCGACTTGGAGACATCATCAATTCCAACCTCAACGCCATGCTTGAGCGCGCCGAGGACCCCGAGAAGATCGCGCGCCTGATCATTCAGGAAATGGAAGACACGCTGGTCGAGGTCCGCACCTCCGCCGCGCGCTCCATCGCCGACAAGAAGACGCTGAAGCGTGAAGTCGAAGAGCTGAAGCGCCAGGCTGAAGAATGGGAAACCAAGGCCGAGCTGGCCGTCGAGAAGGGTCGTGAAGACCTGGCCCGCGGCGCGCTGGCCCAGAAACGCAAGCTGGAGCAGGCCGCCGAAATCAAGGCCAACCAGCTGAAGATCGTGAAAGAAGCGATCGAGAAGGCCGAGTCCGACATGAACAAGCTTCAGGACAAGCTTGAAGAGGCCAAGGCCAAGCACAAGGCGCTGATGATGCGCCGCCAGACGGCCGAAGGGCGCATCAAGATGCGCGGCCATGTCGCCGACACCAAGATCGACGACGCGCTGGCCCGCTACGCCCATGTCGAGCGCAAGGTCGACGAGCTGGAAGCCCAGGTCGACGCCTATGACCTGAACAATGGCCGCAGCCTGAAGAGCCAGTTCGACGAGATCGAGGACAAGGACAAGGTGGAAGAGGAGCTGCAAGCCCTCAAGAAGCGGATGTCCAACCGCACGGGCGGCGACAAGCCGGCTGCGGCGTCCACGCCCGGAGAGGCCGGTTAATCACCGGCCCTCCCCACCCTGACGGAGGAATAAGCAATGGAAGTACTCGCCATCCTTTTCATGGTCATCGTGGCCCCGCTGTGGATCATCTTCCACTATACCACGAAGGCGCGCGAGAAGGGCAGCCTGACCCCGGACGACGAAAAGATGCTCGAGGATCTCTGGAAGAGCGCCAAGGGCATGGAGCGCCGGATCGACGCCCTGGAATCAGTCCTGGACGTTGAGCCCCGCACCCGTCCCGCCGGCGACCGCCCCGCCGCCGACCGCATGATGTGATCGCGTCGTGAGCGCCACCCTCCTCCCCATCCTGGCCCTTTTGATCCTTTTCATCGGGCTGCCGTGGCTGGTCCTGCACTACGTCACGAAGATGCAAAAGGCGCGCAGCCTGGACCCCGCTGACGAGAGAATGCTGGAGGATCTGTGGCTGATCGCCCGGGAGATGAGGCGGCGGATCGAGACCGTCGAGGACATCCTCGAGATCAAGAAAGACAAGAAAACCAAGGACAACGACAATGAGTGACCCCATGAGAGACAATCCGAACCCGCATCGCCTCTACCGCAACAAGGACCGCGGCTGGATCGGCGGCGTGGTGGCCGGGCTGGGCGACTATTTCGGCCTGGACGCAGCCATCCTGCGGATCGCCGCCATCGTCCTGTTCCTGTTCCCGGGCACGTCCGGCTTCATGCTGATCGGCTATGTCATCGCCTGGATCGTGATCCCGCGCCGCCCGATGGACGTGCGCCGGCCCGCAAGCCCGGACGAGGACGAGTTCCTGCGCGGCGTCGCCCGCAAGCCGTCCGAGACGTTCTCCAATATCCGCTACACGTTCCGCGACATGGACGAGCGGCTGCAGAACATCGAACGGGTGGTGACCTCCGAAGAGTGGCGCCTGCGCCGCGAATTCAAGGACCTGGAGCGCTCCTAGAGCGCGCTTGCGGCCAGCCAATCGTCAAGGGGGACAGACCATGTTGAAAGGCGCCGTATTCACCACCGTGGCGGGGGCCGCCCTGATCGCCTCTCTGGCGATCGCCCCGCCCCGGGCGCTCGCCGGGCAAGGACCGGTCTCGGTCTGCGTGGCGGGCCTGAACGTGACCATGAAGGGCGGGGAAAGCCCGGTCGCCATCGGCCTTAGCGAGCGCTTTGCCTGCGGCTGTGACCGGAAGTGCCGCCCGATGACCATACGGTTCGAGGGCGCAGCCGAAAAAGCCACGGGCGCGACCGTCCGCCGCCTGCACATCTAGGGCGCGCATTGCGCCGGACCGGAACTTCACGGGCGGGACCGCCAATGTCCCGCCCTTTTCTTTGAGGGAGGAAACAAGATGACTTTCATCGCCATGCTGGCCGCCGCCGCGTTCGCCCAGAGCGCCGCGGCGGAAGCGGAAACCCTGGCCGAACTGGATGCGAAACTGTTCGAGGCCGGGTTCGAGACCTGCGAGCTGGACGTTCTGGAAGACCTGATCGCGGAAGACTTCGAATTCTATCACGACGTGGACGGCCAGGTGGCCGATAATCGCGACGAATTTATCGCGGTGATCGCCGGCAATTGCGCCGACTGGCGGAACGGCAAGCGCCCGGCTTCGCGGCGCGGCCTGGACGCGATGGAGACCTATCCGATGCAGGGTTATGGCGCGCTGCAGGTTGGCGCCCACAGCTTTTACGAGAAACCGGAGGGCGAGGCGGAACGGCGCACGGGTCATGCGAAGTTCAGCCATCTCTGGAAGCGGGAAGACGGCGAATGGCGGCTGACGCGCGTGCTCAGCTATGATCACGCGGCGGCCGATTAGGCGCCCTCGCGTTTCCTGCGGCGGTCTTCGAACCGGCCGGGGCGAAAAGCGTCCCGGCCGGTTTTTTCAATCGGGGCCGGATCGCCGCAGATCTCCGCCACGATCATCTCGGCCAGAAGCGGGGCGTGCGCGTAACCGCGCGAACCAAGGCCGCAGAGAATATAAAGCCCGGCTTCCAGCGCGCCCGCCACGGGCAGGCGGTCTTTGGTGGCGCAGCGCACGCCGGACCATAGCGCCAGCGGCTCTGGCGCGACGCGGGCGGCGAGGCCCGGCGCGGTTTCGGCGAGCTTTCCCAGCAGATCGTGCTGCCGGGCCGGGTCGGGAGACGGCGGGGCGGCGCTTTCCCAGTGATCATGGGTCGCGCCCAGCATGACCCGCCCCTCACCCGCCGGGGCAAGATAGGCGGGGCCGGTGACAGGGTGGTCGAGAGCGCCGTCAAAAGCGTGCAGCCCGGCCTGACCAGCGCTCAGTTCCAGGTCCATCGGCGCGCATTGTTCAAAGGCAGGAGCCCCCGCCCCGGCGGCGAGAATCAGGGTTTCGGCTTCGGCGATAATCGCGTCCGACGCGTCCATGACCCGCCAGATACCGGCCTGGCGCCGGATCGACGCCGCGCGGCCGGGGATTTGCGCCGCGCCGCCTGCAAGGCCGAGCAGTATGATCTGCGGATCAAGCACCCCGGCGCCGTGCATGAACAATCGCTCGTCGTCGACGGAAAGGCCGGACCAGCGTTCGGTCAGGGCGGTGAAACGCGCCACTTCCCGGTCGTCCCTGGCGGTCCGCACGGCGCCCGATGGCGCGTAGCCCAGCGCGGCGTACAGGCTGACCGCATGGTGAAAGGCGCTGGTCAGGGCGCGGGCGTGCGGCCGGTCGGCGTTTTCCAGACGGGGGGTCAGCAAGGCGCGCGGCGGGTCGCTGGCGGCCGGCCCCTCCGTGATGATGCGGGGCGCCGCGCCGCGCGCGGTCAGGGCGCTGGCGAGTGACGCGCCCGCCACGCCGCCGCCGATTATGGCGATACGGCCGGGCGCGGGCTCCGGAGCGGGCGTTCCGGGCAGACAGGCTTCCAGCCGCTCCCGCTTGCGGCCATGGCCGGGCTTTTTTTCCACCGTGAACCCCGCCTCGCCCAGCGCCCGGCGAACCGCGCCGGCGACAGTGAAGGTGGCGGCGCGGGCGCCGGGCGCGGAGCATTGCGCAACGGCGCGCATGATTTCCGGCGACCACATCTGGGGATTGCGGGACGGGGCAAAGCCGTCGAGGAACCAGGCGTCGGCGGCGAGGTCCATTTCGGAAAGCGCCTCCGCCGCAGGGGCGTGAAAGACGGTGAGGAATACGCCGTCATCGTCAAAGCGCCGGAAATGCGCGCCGGGGTCGGAAGGCGGCCAGCGCCCGGTCAGGCGGGCGGAAAGGTCCGCCAGCTCCGGCCATGCCGAGTGGGCGCGGCGCGCCTCGGCCGCGTCCATCGGGAAGCCTTCGACACTGACAAAATGCAGGCGCGCGCCGGCCGGACGCGCGCGCCGCCAGAGATCCCAGAGGGCGAGGAAGTTGAGCCCGGAGCCGAACCCGAGCTCCCCCACCGTGAAATGCTTGCGGTCCCGCCAGGCGCCGGGCAGGCCGCAGCCGCGCAGAAAGACGGCCCGGCTTTCGGCCAGGCCGTCTTCTTGCGAATAGTAATGATCCCCGAAATCCGGCGCGGCAGGCACGCCGCCGGTCCAGCCCAGATTAGCCCGCTTCATGACGGGCGCGGCTGTTATTGCGGATATTCGTCGGTGAGTTCGCTTTCGGTGTCATTGTCTGCGTCGGATTCTTCCGGATTGGTCTCCATCGCATCCTCGGCGTCGTCAATGGCGTCCAGCTCGGCCTCGCGCTCGCGATAGACCTCGGATCCGCGCTCGGCGGCGGCTTTCGAACCTTCGACGACCGCCTCGCCCAGGGCGCGGCTTTCCTCGACGATTTCCTCGCCGGCCTCTTCCAGCAATTCGCCGGTTTCGCTGGCGGCGCGTTCGGCGTCGTTCTCGGCCTGGTCGCGATCTTCGTCCGTGCAGGCGGCGGTCAGGGCCGCGGCCAGCGCGAGGGCGGAAATGGATGTAAGCAATTTCATGGGCTTGGCTTTCTTTTGACGTTTGAACCCCGGCCGCAAAGGGACGGCAGGCCGGTTCGTTCTGAAAGCACAACGAAAACGGGCGGCTGTTGGTTCACAGCCGCCCGTAATTCTTCTTTGGAAGAAAGTATGACTTACTGAGGATTATCCTCGTCAGCCATTTCTTCGGCAGCGTCTTCAGCGCCGTCTTCCATGGCGTTCGCGGCGTCTTCCGTCGCGTCTTCCATTTCCTCAGCGGACTCGTCCATCGCGTTTTCAGCGTCGTTGGCGGCGTCTTCCATGGCGTCAGCGGCGTCTTCGGCCGAATCTTCCATGCTGTCCATTTCGTCTTCGTAGGTCAGGTCGTCGTTGAGCTCGTCCATGGAGTCGGCGGCGTCATCGGCGGCGTCTTCCATGTCGTCCGCCGCGTCATCGGCGGCGTCTTCCATGGCGTCAGCGGCGTCTTCGGCCGATTCTTCCATCGTGGTTTCGTCTTCAACGGCGTTTTCTTCGGCGCAGGCGCCAAGGGCGAGAACCGCGGCCAGGCTGGCGGCGGCGAAAAGCGTGGTTTTCATAGTTCTAGATTCCCCAACAGTTTTTGGCGGCGTGTTCAGCCGCCAATTAACCAGAAACACATTTATTACATAAAGGAAATGTTTTCCGGACGCTAGGCCGCTTCGCTCGGCAAAGCGCCAAGATGTTCTTCAAGCTGCGCGAAGGAGGGCTGAACGGCGGTGGGAACGCCGCCGCGGCCAATCTCCACCGAAATCTGCGCGGCATTGCCATGCAGGTGCGCCACCAGTACGTCCTGGATGATTTTGTAGAACTGGTGTTCCTCGTCATAGATTTCCTGCATGCGGACCGCGAACGGGCCCACCATGCCATAGGCCAGGAACACGCCAAGGAAGGTGCCGACCAGCGCCGAGCCGATCATCTTGCCCAGATATTCAGGCGGCGAGTCGATCGCGCCCATCGTCTTGATGACGCCCAGCACGGCGGCGACAATGCCAAGCGCGGGCAGCGCGTCGGCCATGGATTGCAGGGCGCGCGCAGGGCCGGTGACTTCGTGGTGATGCTTTTCCAGCTGACGCTCCATCGCGTCCTCAACCTGGTGAGGATCCTCCAGGTTCATGGTCATCATGCGCAGCGTGTCGCAGATGAAATCGGTCGCGAAATGGTCCTTCAGGACGCGCGGATAGGCGTTGAAAATGGCGCTGTCGTGCGGTTGCTCGATATGGGTTTCCAGCGCGATCACGCCTTTGGTCTTCATCGTCTTGGTCAGCGTGAAGAGAAGGCTCAGAAGATCCTGGTAATCGGCCGCTTTCCATTTCGGACCGGAGATCAGCTTGGCGAAATCCTTGGCGGTTTTCATGATCGTCTTGGATGAATTGCCGATCAGGAAGGCGCCCAGCGCCGCGCCGCCAATCATCATCAGCTCGAAAGGCAGGGCTTTCAGGATCACGTCGAAATGGCCGCCGGCGAGCATGAAGCCCCCGAAAACCATCGCGAAAACAACCACTACGCCAATTATCTGGAACATGCGTGAATCGCCCCGTCATCGCCCCTGCCGCGAACCGCGCATGCGGACCCGCTCATAAGCCGCCATGTTTGGCGAATAATGCTTAATGCCGGGTTTAACCGGCGATTCCGCCAATGCCCGGCTCTGGCGCGCATCGTCGAAATGGGATAACCGGCAGACGTCTTGACCGATCCAACCACTCAGACGACGCCGGCCCAGAGGAAGCGCGCCTTCACGCTTCTATTCTGCTGTCTGATGGTGACCGGCATCGGTAATTCCATGCTGTTCGCCATCCTTCCCCCCATCGCGCGGCGCCTGGACATCGCCGAGGTGTTCGTGGGGCTGGTCTATACGCTGGCCGCAACCCTGTTCATCCTGACCAGCCCGCTCTGGGGCCGGCTCAGCGACCGCGCCGGGCGGCGGCCTGTCATCGTAATGGGACTGACCGCCTACATGGTTTCCATGGGGCTGATCGCGGTGGTGGTGTCGCTGGGCCTGTCCGGAATCATCTCGGCCGGGGCGACCATCGTGCTGCTGATCCTGTCGCGCAGCCTGTCGGGCGGGCTGGGCTCGGCCAGCGGCCCGGCGGCGCAGGCCTATGTCGCCGACCGCACGACCACCCAGACGCGGGTGGAGGCGCTGGCCGCGCTGACGGCCGCCATCGGGATGGGGGCGGCGGTCGGCCCGGGCGTTG
>NZ_JACESD010000066.1:0-13004 GCF_013911995.1 Euryhalocaulis sp. | reverse complement strand
CCCCTAAATTGTCATCCCGCACGCAGCGCAGCGGAGATGCGGGATCTCGGCGGAGCTTGTGCGCTTGTTCGCCGGGATCCCGGATCAAGTCCGGGATGACAGGTGGGTGATAGGGAGGGCGCGTTGCCTTCTGTGACGGCCCTTCGAGACGCCGCGCCCTTGGCGCGGCTCCTCAGGGTGAGGGTGATGGGAAGGGTGGAGAAAGAGGGGCTTCACACCTCCCCACCCTTAGCCTGAGGAGCCCGCAAGGGCGTCTCGAAGGCGGGGTCCAAAGAACGCAAACTTCCTCGGGAAATTCCGCGGAATTTCCATGCCGCAAACGGCGGCCGGGCTGATGAGAAAGGGGCCGGGGCCTCCTATTCTTCGTCGTCGTTGCGGCGATAGTTCTGGATCGCGTCGGCGCCGCGGTCGGAGATGATGATTTTATAGGTGTTCGGGATCTGGGTGACGGCGGCCTCGCCGTTGTCGGGGTCGAGGCGGCAGAGGAAGGTCTTGACCGGCTGGGCCGAGCGGCGGCCCTTCACGATCAGGAGGTCCCCCGCCCCGCCCTCGTCCTCGAAGGCCGGGCCGTAGGAGACGTCGCGATAGCCGGTGGAGATCAGCGCCGCGGCGCAGGCGCCCTGCACGGCCTGCTGCTGCGCCTCCGTCTGGGCGGTGAGCGCGAGGGCGGCGGCGATAAACGAGGCAGTGATCATCAAGACTATTCCCGTGGCTTTCAAAGCCCTGCTGGATCTAACGCGCCCAGCCTAGCGGCCAAGGGCGCTAATGCGAAACCGACTTCGAGAAGGCGTTCAGGATGACGACGCCGGTCACGATGAAGGCGATGCCGGTGAGCGCCGCGGCGTCCAGCTTCTGTTTGAACAATACGAACCCGATCAGCGAGATCAGCACGATGCCGAGCCCGCTCCAGATCGCGTATGCGATGCCCACCGGCATGGTGCGCAGCGTCAGCGACAGGAAATAGAAGGACGCGGCGTAGCAAAGCCCCATCAGCGCCGTCGGCAGCAGGCGCGTGAATTGCTGCGACTGCTGCAGCAGCGTGGTGCCAACGATTTCCAGCACGATGGCGGCGGTGAGATAGAGATAGGCGACGACGAGCGGGTTCATCGCCTACATCCGGAACACGCCGAACTTCGTCTCCCGTACCGGCGCGTTGAGCGAGGCCGAGAGGCCAAGGCCGAGCACGCGGCGGGTGTCCTCGGGGGCAATGACGCCATCGTCCCAGAGGCGGGCGGTGGAGTAGTAGGGGTTGCCCTCTTCCTCGTATTTCTCGCGGATCGGGGCCTTGAAGCCCTCCTCTTCCGATTCCGGCCAGGTCTCGCCGCGTTTTTCCATGCCCTCGCGCTTGACGGTGGCGAGCACGCTGGCGGCCTGTTCGCCGCCCATGACGGAGATGCGGGCATTGGGCCACATCCAGAGGAAGCGGGGGGCGAAGGCGCGGCCGCACATGCCGTAATTGCCCGCGCCATAGGAGCCGCCGATGACCACGGTGAATTTCGGCACCTGGGCGCAGGAGACGGCGGTGACGAGCTTGGCCCCGTCCTTGGCGATGCCGCCGGCCTCATATTTCGAGCCGACCATGAAGCCGGTGATGTTCTGCAGGAAGACGAGCGGGATTCCGCGCTGGGCCGCCAGTTCGATGAAGTGCGCGCCTTTCTGGGCGCTTTCGCTGAACAGCACGCCGTTATTGGCCAGGATCGCGACCGGATAGCCCCAGATGCGGGCGAAGCCGCAGACCAGCGTTTCGCCGTAGAGCTTCTTGAATTCGTGGAATTTGGAACCGTCGACCAGGCGGGCGATGACCTCATGCACGTCATAGGGCTGGCGCGTGTCCTGCGGGATGACGCCGCCGAGATCGCGCGTTTCGAAACGCGGATCTTCGGGCTCCGCGATATCGAGGTCCACGGCCTTCTGGATGTTGAGATTGGCGACGATGTCGCGCGCCAGCGTCAGGGCGTGTTCGTCGCTGGCCGCGTAATGGTCCACCACGCCGGACTTGCGGGCGTGGACGTCGGCGCCGCCCAGATCCTCGGCGGAGATTTCCTCGCCCGTGGCGGCCTTCACCAGCGGCGGGCCGCCGAGGAAGATCGTGCCCTGATTGCGCACGATGATGGTCTCGTCCGACATGGCCGGGACATAGGCGCCGCCGGCGGTGCAGGAGCCCATGACCACCGCGATCTGGGGGATGCCTTCGGAGGAAAGCGTCGCCTGATTATAGAAGATGCGGCCGAAATGGTCTTTGTCCGGGAAGACTTCGGCCTGATGCGGCAGGTTCGCGCCGCCGGAGTCGACCAGATAGATGCCGGGCAGACGGTTCTCGCGCGCGATCTCCTGCGCGCGGAGATGCTTCTTGACCGTCATGGGATAGTAGGTGCCGCCCTTCACCGTGGCGTCGTTACAGACGATCATGCATTCGCGGCCCGAGACCTTGCCGATGCCGGTGATGAGGCCGGCGCCGTTGATGTGGTCCTCATACATGTCGTTGGCGGCGAGCGCGGAGAGCTCCAGGAACGGCGTGCCGACATCGAGAAGCCGCTCCACCCGTTCGCGCGGCAGCAGCTTGCCGCGGTCCAGATGACGCTGGCGCGACCGCTCCGATCCGCCGAGGGCGGCGTCGGCGGTCTTGGCGCGAAGCTGGGCCGTCAGCTCGCGCATATGGGCGGCATTGGCCTTGAAGTCTTCGGAATCGGGGTCGAGCTGGGTGTCGAGAACGCTCATGAATTTATGAATCGCCTTGGTGAATGTGTCCGGTTCGTTCGGGCGCGACCTTACGGGGGGCGCGCGGAGCGGGCAACGGGGCTATAACCGGGTCAACGGAATCAGGACAGGCCGCACGGCAAGGGAGCAGCGCGCAATGGGCAAGGGCGTGAAATCAGGCACCATTATCGGGATCATGTTCGCCATCGTGTTCGTGATCGCGCTGGGCTCGGCGATCATCAGCCGCCTGAACATGAACAACTATCTGGAAGACGGCCCGCCGGAGGAAGCGGCGGAGACGGAAGGCGCGGCGCTGAACGGCGTGCCGGAGGCGGCGCGGGGCCTGGCCTTCGCGCGGACATTCCAGGCGCCGCCGGACGGGCTGACGCGGATCGACGCGCCGATCGAGACGGCGGACGGGCTGCAAGGCTGGGCGGATTTCGAGGGGCAGTGGACGGTGCTGAACCTGTGGGCGACATGGTGCGCGCCCTGCCTGTGGGAGCTGCCGGATTTCGATGCGCTGGCCGGGGCGCTGGAAGGCCATGACATTCAGGTTATCGCGCTTCAGACCGGGCCGATGGGCGATACCGAAGTGTCGCTTGAGGCCGCGCGGGCCGAGTTCGAGAAGCTGGGCGTGACGCGCCTGCCGGTCCGGGTGGACGGGTCGGAAGACCGGGCGGCGTACATGAACGCCCTCGCCTACTGGCGGGACGGCGGGAAGTTCGCCATGCCGACCACGCTGCTGCTGAACCCGGCGGGCGAGATCGTGGGCGTGACGTCCGGCGCGCGGATCGAGCGGACAGGCGATGAGCCGCTGAACGTGAAATCCACCAAGCCCGGCGATGTGAAGACCCACTGGGCGAAAGAGGAAGCGGCGGAGTTCCTGAAAGCGGTGGCGGCGGAGGCCTGACGCATCCGAAACGAGCGCGGGGCGCATCCCTGATCTGAACAACACGCCTAGCGCCCTGAAGGAGACCCCGATGCGCCCTGCAATCCTGATCGCCGCCCTTGCCGCGCTGACAGCCGCCCTGCCCGCTGCAGCGATGAACCCGGAGGCGCGGCCGCAGGGCGAGGCGATGATCCTGGGCACCTATCATTTCGAGGGCTCGGCCAGCGATCTGGTCAGCCGGGCCGACGACAATATCCTTGCGCCCGGCCCGCAGGCGGATCTGGAGGCGATAACCGACCGGCTGGCCCAATGGGCGCCGGACAAGATCATGATCGAGGCGACGCCGGACCGTCAGGCCGAATTCGACACGGCCTATCGGGCCTATCTGGAGGGCGAGGCGGCGCTGACCGGGAATGAACGCCAGCAACTGGCGTTCCGGCTGGCGAAGAAGCTGGGCCATGAGCGGATTTACGCCGTCGACCACAAGGCGGACATGGATTTCGACGCCATGACCGGCGCGATGGACGCGGCCGGGCAGACGGAGCTGAAAGCGCATTTCGAGGCCAGCGTCGCGGGGCTGCGCGCCCTGCTGGAATCGCCGGAATGGACGGAGATGGGTGTGGCCGGGCGGCTGGCCCTGATGAACGATCCCGAATGGCTGAACCAGAGCCACGGCCTGTATCTGGACATGGCCGAGGCCGGGTCGGCGGATAATCCCGTTGGCGCGGACGAGATGAGCGAATGGTGGGGCCGCAACCTGCATATCTACGCCAATGCGGCGCGGCTGGCCGAGGACGGCGACAGGATCCTGCTGGTTTATGGCAGCGGCCACGCCTATACGCTGCGCCATTATTTCGAGCATTCGGCGCGGTTCAAACTGATCGAGCCGGCGCCCTATCTGACTCCCGCGCAGTAATTTTTCAGCGCGCGCGCATCCAAAACCGCGCCAGCCTGCATCTTGATATCAGTCGCTAACCGGCGACGGGCCATGCATCCGTCGTCGAAGCCGAAGCCCTGACCGCGTCCCGACGCGGCGCACTCTCAAGGACCCCATCCCCATCGCGCCAAAGCGGGGAGCGGTCAGCGGCCGAGGTTTTCCGATCTGACCGCGCCTAGCGGCGATCCTCGCTGCGGGCGACGCCCTCGCGCAAGGGAACGAAGCGGACCTGGGTCAGCTCTTCCTCGCTCACCTCGCCCTCCTCATCCTTCTGATAGCGGATCAGGCGCTGCACCTCGCCCGCGCCGACCGGGGCGACCATGATTCCGCCGGGCTTGAGCTGGTCCAGCAAAGCATCGGGGCGGAAAGGCGCGGCGGCGGTGACGATGATGCGGTCGAACGGCGCCTGTTCGGTCCAGCCCTTCCCGCCATCGGCCACGCGCGGGACGATATTGGTGATCTTGAGGTCGCGGAACCGGCGCTCCGCCTCCGCCATCAGGGAGCGGTAGCGCTCTATCGTGTAAACGCGGCGGGCGATGCGGGCGAGAATGGCGGCCTGATAGCCCGAGCCGGTGCCGATCTCCAGCACCTTGCAGCGGTCGTCCAGCTTCAGGCTCTCGGTCATCAGGGCGACGATATAGGGCTGGGAGATGGTCTGGCCGCACTCTATGGGCAGGGCGCGGTCGTCCCAGGACTGGTCCTCGAACCCGCCGGACACGAACAGGTCGCGCGGGGTGCGCTCTATGGCGCGCAGGGTCGCCGCGTCCGATATGCCGGCGCGGCGCAGCGACATGAGAAGGCGGATCTTGCGGGAGTCGGGCGCGTCCTGAGCCATAAGGTCCGGGAGCCTAGCCCGTCTCCTCCCCGCCGCCGAGGGCGGCGGCCAGCGCGTCGCGGGTTTCCTGATGCGTCAGGTCCATGTGCAGCGGGGTGACGGAGATCTTTCCGGCATAGACCGCTTCCAGGTCCGTCCCCTCGCCCGGCGTGGAGAGCTTGTTCTGGAAACCCAGCCAGTAATAGTCGCGGCCCGCCGGGTCCTGCCGCCGGTCGATCTGCAGCAGGGCGCGGTCGCGGCGGCCGACGGAGGTGACAACGGTTTCCGTGACATCCTCCGGCGCGGCGTCCGGGAAATTGATGTTGATCAGCACATTCTCCGGCCAGCCGGCCTTGAGCAGGCGCTTGATGAGGTCCGGGGCGAAGGCCTCCGCCGTATCGAAGCGGGCGGTGGATCCGCGCTCGCGGAAATTCATGGTCTGGGACAGCGCGATGGACGGGATGCGCTGCTCCATCCCCGCGATGGCCCCGGCAATGGTGCCCGACAGGGTGACGTGTTCGGCCAGGTTCTGGCCGCGATTGACGCCGGACAGGATCAGGTCCGGCGGCGTGTCGCCCATCAGCGAACCGACAGCCAGCATGACGCAGTCGGTCGGCGTGCCGGTGACCGACCAGTAACGCTCGCCCAGCTTCTTCACTCGCAGCGGATCGTGCAGCGAAATGCCGCGCGAGGCGCCGGACTGTTCGACGCGCGGGGCGACCGTCCAGATATCGTCGGAGAGAGTCTGGGCGATGGCCTGCAGCGTCTGCAGGCCCGGCGCGTCAGCGCCGTCGTCATTGGTCAGCAGGATGCGGGGGTTTTCGGGAATCACGCCGCCGGCTCCAGCCGCTCCAGCCCGCCCATATAGGGGCGCAGGGCCTCGGGGATTGTCACCGTGCCGTCCGTGTTCTGGAAGTTCTCCAGAATGGCGACCATGGCGCGACCGACCGCCACGCCCGACCCGTTGAGCGTGTGGACGAATTGCGGCTTGCCGTCCGCGTCCCGGTAGCGGGCGTTCATGCGGCGCGCCTGGAAGTCCCCGCAGTTCGAGACCGAAGAGATTTCGCGGTAGGCGTCCTGGCTCGGCAGCCAGACTTCGAGGTCATAGGTCTTCTTCGCGGAGAATCCCATATCGCCCGAAGAAAGCGTCATAACTTTATATGGAAGCTCAAGTTTTTGCAGGACCGCTTCGGCGGCCTGAGTCATGCGCTCATGCTCGGCCTCGGAATCCTCGGGCCGGGTCACCGAGACCAGCTCGACCTTCTGGAACTGATGCAGGCGGATCATGCCGCGCGTATCGCGGCCCGCGGCTCCGGCCTCAGACCGGAAGCACGGCGTCCAGGCGGTGTAGCGGCGCGGGAGGCTGTCATTGTCCGCGATCTGGCCCGCGACGATATTCGTTAGCGGAACCTCAGCGGTGGGGATGAGATAGTACTGCTGCTTTTCACGTTGAGCCGATAGTCGACCCATCTCTCTCAAAACGTCAATCTCAGCAAAATCATCGATTATCGACTCCAAGACGTTAGCCACAGCCTGAGCACGCAGATCAGCCTGTTGAAAAACGTGATCGCCCAATTTTGAGGTTGAAAATAAATCCCCCTCGAACTTTGGCAGTTGTCCCGCGCCATAAAGCGCTTCTCCTCGCGTCATGAAAGGCGGGGCAACTTCGGTGTAGCCGAAATCGGTGGTCTGGATATCCAGCATGAAATGGGCGAGCGCGCGCTCCAGGCGGGCGAGGCCGCCGGTGAGCATGACGAAACGGGAGCCGGAGATTTTCGCCGCCGTCTCGAAATCCATCATGCCGAGCCCCTCGCCCAGCGCGACGTGATCCCTTGCCTCGAAACCGAGGTCCTTCGGCTCGCCCCATTTGCGGGCCTCGACATTATCGTCCTCGCCGGGGCCGACGGGCACGCTGTCGGCGGGGAGATTGGGCAGGCCGGCGAGTTTATCCCCAAGCTCTGTGGATAATTTCTCGGCCTGTTCGCCCTCTGTTTCGATATTTTTCTTGTATTGCGCGACTTCGCTCCGCAGGCGCTCGAATTCCGCCTCGTCGCCGGAGGCTTTGGCCTGACCGATCTTCTTGGAAGCGGCGTTCCGCGCCTTTTCGGCTTCCTGCCGGCGCGTTTCGGCCGCGCGTGCTTCTTTGTCTTTGGCGATCAGCCAGTTGACCAGCTCTTCGGCGTCTTCGCTTAGATTGCGCTTGCCCCAGCCTTCAATGAAGCGTTCGGGTTCGCTGCGGATGGCTTTGATGTCGTGCATGGGGCACGTGTAGCCGCGCGCCCGCGGTGCGTCTAGGCGGGTTTGCGCTGCCTGTCAGTCCGCGTCTTTCTCTCGCCGCCGCTCGATCAGTTTCACGCACCAGATGGAGATTTCGTAGAGGAGCAGGATCGGGATAGCGAGGACGGTCTGGGAGATGATGTCCGGGGGCGTGACAAAGGCCGAGAGAACGAAGGTGACGACCACCGCATAGCGCCAGAATTTGCGCAGGCCCGTGGATGTGACGAAGCCGGCCTTGGCCAGAAGCGTCAGGACAACCGGCAACTGAAACGCGGCCCCGAACGCGAACAGGAGCGCGGTGACCAGCGAGAAATAGTCAGAAACTTTTGGAAGAAGGCTAACAGAAACAATGCCTTCTTCCATGATTTGCTGGCGTAACGCGAAGTTCATCACCAGCGGCAGCACGACATAAAAAACCATCGCCGCGCCGATGGCGAACAGAACCGGCATGGCCCCGAGGAAGGGCAGCAATGCGCCGCGTTCATTTTTGTACAGACCCGGCGCGACAAAGGCGTAGAGCTGCCACGCCACCACCGGAAAGGCGACAACGACCGCGCCGACCAGCGCCAGCTTCACCTTGACCAGGAAAAATTCCAGCGGCGCGGTGAAGACCAGCTGCAGCTCACGCCCCTGCCCGTCATTATAGCGCTCGGCCGCGTTCTGGAACGGCACGAGGAGCAGCTTGTAGATCGGGCCGGCGAAGATGAAGCAGACGATGAAGGCGGCCAGAATCACCAGCGAGGAGAAGATCAGGCGCGAGCGCAGCTCCGTCAGGTGCTCCAGCAGCGGGGCGCGGCTGGACTCCACCTCGTCCGGGCTGTCGCCCTTGTCCGTGATGTCGGGCGGGGGCGTTTGGGAGCCGCTCATGAGGACTTCGCATCCTCTGGCGGGTCACCGGCGTCCGGCGTATCGCCCTCCGCCTTTGTTTCGGGCTCCGGCGCGCCGCCGGCTCCATGGGCGTCATCGGCGGGCGGCTTGCGGTTCAGCGGGGCCATGACCGCGTCTCCGGTCTCGTCCAGCTCTTTCTGGATATCTTTCACGGGGTCGCCGCGCTTGAGGGCCTCGACCTCCTTGCGCAGCTCCTCGATCTCGGCCTGACGGCCCAGTTCCTCAAAGCTGGACTGGAATTCGCGGGCCAGACCCCGCGCCTGTCCCCAGAGCTTGCCGACCTTGCGCATCATCAGCGGCAGGTCCTTCGGACCCACGATGATCAGCGCCAGCGCGCCGACGAGCAGCAGCTCGGTAAAGCCGATCTGCGGGATCATCCGGTCAGGCCCTCAAAAGACGGGTTCAGGAAGAGGACGAGGACTTGTCCTTCGCCTTGCCGCCGGAAGGCGACATGTCGATGGTCTCGCCGTGATCGGGGATGGAGCGCGGAGCGGATTTCTCCTTCTCCTTTTCCTCGTCTTCCTCGCTGAGGCCGGAGCGGAAGCTCTTAATGCCGCTGGCGAGGTCGCCCATGATGGAGGAAATCTTGCCTCGGCCGCCAAACAGCAGGAGCAGCAGGACAACAACAATCAGAATTTGCCAGATGCTGGGCGACATGGCGCACCCTCTCAATCAAACGCCGCGCGTGAATGGCGGCTCCGTTTCGCCTTGATGAATACCGCACGGGCGCGTGAGCGTCCAACGCGCGGGGCACTCACGATGACGTGTCTTCGTCCATGAAATCCATATGGAATTCGGAATCGTCGTCCAGCGGATCCTCGGTCAGGGATTCCTCCAGCTTGGCCAGCATTCCGGGGTCGGGAACCTCGAAATCCTTGGGCAGGCGGGAATCCAGCATGCCGGCGGCTTTCAGCTCCGCCTTGCCGGGCAGGTCGCCCAGCGATTCCAGACCGAAATGGGAAAGAAACGCGTCTGTCGTGCCGTATGTCACCGGGCGCCCCGGCGTGCGGCGGCGGCCGCGCATGCGCACCCAGCCAATCTCCATCAGGAGGTCGATCGTGCCTTTCGAGACGGCGACGCCGCGAATTTCCTCGATCTCCGCCCGGGTGACGGGCTGGTGATAGGCGATGATGGCCAGAGTCTCCTGCCCGGCCGAGGACAGCTTGCGCGGCTCCTCGCGCACGTCCTCAAGCAGCCAGGCGAGGTCCGAGGCGGTCTGGAAGCGCCATGCCCCGCCAACGCAGACCAGCTGCACGCCGCGGCCCTCATAGGCTTCCTGAACGCGGTCCAGCAGGTCCGGCACGTCTGCGCCCTTCGGCAGCTTGGCGGCCAGCGTCGCCTCGTCCAGCGGCTCGGCGGCGGCGAACAGAAGCGCCTCCATCATGCGGAGCTGTTCGCCCGCGTCATCCTCGGCCGCGGCGAACATGGCGTCGCGCGTGTCGCGGCGGGCGCGCACCTCGGCGAGATCGACGGGGTCGTCGCTCATGCGTGATCATCCTTTGCTGTATCGCGCGGCTGTGACCGGCGCAGCCAGAGCGGGGCGAAGACATCGGACTGGCGCAACTCCGCCACGCCCTCTTTCACAAGCTCAAGAGACGCCGCGAAGCCACTGGCGGAAATAGACTTTTTCGGCGGCGGCTTAGCGCCCAGCGCGGATTCCGGCGGCAGCAGGGAATCCAGCGTGCGCCAGTCATCGGCTTCCGGCAGGCGCCGGGTCAGGCGGTCGCGGGCGTCCTCCAGCGCCATGACGGGCGGCGTTTCAAACCGCACGGTGGACTTGGCGACGATGGAGCGGCGCGCGCCATAGGCCTTCAGAATGTCGTAGAGGGCGGCCTGCCAGATGGGGGTGGTCTTGCGGCGCAGCCCTTCCGGGTTGCCGCGCGCGAAAACGTCGACGCCCAGCTGGTCGTTGCGGAACAGGGTGTCGACCGCGTTGCGCATCGCCTCCAGCCGCTGCAGGCGGAAGGCCAGCGCCTTGGCGGCGGCTTCCGGATCGCCCTCCTCGTCCTCAGCCGTTTCCGGCTTTGGCAGGATCAGGCGGGATTTCAGCCAGGCCAGCCAGGCCGCCATGACCAGATAATCGGCCGCCAGTTCGATCCGCAGGACGCGGGCATGGGCGATGAAATTCAGATATTGCTCGGCCAGCTGGAGAATCGAGATCTGGCGCAGATCCACCTTCTGACTGCGCGACATTTCAAGCAGGACATGAAGCGGGCCTTCATAGCCGTCGAGGTCCAGGACCAGCGCCTCGTCCGGCTCCTTGTCCTTCGCGGCGCGCAGGTCGAAATCCAGGTCTTCCTCGAAATCGCTCACGCCATCGCCTCCACCGGGGTTAGCAACTCTTTCAGGCGGGCGGCGCCGGCTTCCGGATCAAAATCGTCGGGGGCCGGCGCGGCGGCGGCGCGGTCGGCGCGGCGGCGCGCATCGCCCGTCAGGACCTCACAACCCGAGGCGACTTTCTGCATCGCCTTCAGGTCGCCGGAACAGTGCAGCGCGATGTCGCAGCCCGCGGCGAGCGCCGCGGCCGTCTTGCCGGCCAGCGAGCCGGTCAGCGCCTTCATGTCCAGATCGTCGGTCATCAGCAGCCCGTCGAACCCCATATCCCCCCGGATCACGTCAGAAATGATCGATTCGGAGAGAGTGGCGGGATTCGCCGGATCAAGCGAGCTGTAGAGAATATGGGCGGTCATCGCCATCGGGTTGCGGGCGGCCAGCGCCTTGAACGGGGCGAAATCGGTAGCCGTCATGTCCGCCGCCGTGGCGTCGACCTTCGGCAGGGAGAGATGGCTGTCGTCCGTGGCGCGGCCATGGCCGGGAATGTGCTTGATGACGCCCTGCACGCCGCCCGCCTCCAGCCCGTCCAGCGCCGCGCCGCCGAGGGCGGCGATCACGTCCGGGTCGCGGGAGAAGGCGCGCTTGCCGATAATCTCGTGCGCGCCGGGCTGGGGCAGGTCCAGAACCGGGGCGCAGTCGGCGTTGATGCCGACCTCCAGAAGGTCATGGGCGATCAGTCGGTGCTTGAGGCGGCAAGCCTCCAGCGCGGCGTCGCGATCCATGTTGTAGAGTTCGCCGAAGGGCGCGGCGGCCGGGTATTCGCGCCAGTGCGGAGGGCGCAGCCGGGCGACCGGGCCGCCTTCCTGATCGATGAAGATCGGCGCGTGGCGGCCAACGATGTCGCGCAGATCGGCGCAGAGGGCGGAGATTTGCCGCCGGTCCTCGCAATTGCGCTTGAACAGGATGAAGCCCCACGGGTCGGCGTCGGCGAAGAAGGCGCGTTCCTTCCTGCCCAGGCTCAGCCCTTCACAGCCATAGATCGCGGCGAGCTGGCTCACCGCGCGACCGAGATGCAGTCCTGACCGCGCGTCTTGGCCTCGTCGCACCAGGCGTCCGCCGCGCCCTTGGACTGGAAGCCCGGGACGCGGACGCGGATATAGATTCCGCGTTCGCCCAGATCGGCGCGTTGATAATCCGGCCGAACGCCATTTGTGAGGTCGGCGGCCTTGTTGCGGAAACCCTGCCAGACGGCCTGTGCGTCTTCGTTCGAGCGCGTGGCGGCGATCTGGACCAGCCAGGGGCCGTCGGCGGAGGCCGGGACCAGGCTGGAGGCGGAGGCGGTTTCGGCGGGCGCTTCGGGCTCCGGCTCCGGTTCAGGCTCTTCCTCAACCGGGGCGGCGGGGGTTTCCTCGGGCTGCGTGGCCTCGGCCGGAGCATCGGTTTCCGCCGGCGGGTCGCCGCGCAGGCCGTCCGGCGCTTCGTCCGGGGATTCGGACTCCGTGCCGGCGGGCGGCAGCGATTCCATCTCTATCGGCTCCTCGGCGGGCGGGGAGACATTCTCCTCAACCTCGCGCGGCTGGCCCGAAATCTCATCATAGACCAGCTTGTCCTGGTCCGGCGTCTCATAGCCGCCGGGATCGGCGGGGACGGTCTTGAAGGGGCGTTCGTCGGCGGCAATTCGCGGCGGCGCGTCGCGCCCGCCCTCGCGCACGCCCTGATTATAGGCGCTCCAGATCACGCCCGCGAAGGCGATCAGGACGATGACCGCGACGGCCAGCAGGATGGCTCCGCGGCGGCGGCCCCCGCCCTCGTCGTCATAATCATCGCCATCGACGGGCGGCGCATATGCGCCGCGGCGTTCTTCGCTCATGCCTGCCTCGTCAGCTTTTTAAAGCCGGTCTTCCCCATAGGTGTCCGATAAAGGCGTTTCAGGCCGCGCGCCGCAAGGGGTCTTGTCGGTTTATCCCCGCCCGAGACCGCTAAAACCTAGAAATAGCCCTCGACGGAGAAGAGTTTGCGGTGCTCCTCGAGCGCATAGCGGTCGGTCATGCCGGCCACGTAGTCGGAAACGATTCGCGCGGTTTCCAGCGATTTCGGCTCCCCGGCCAGGCGCAGCCACTCGCGCGGCATGACATTGGGCTCGGCCAGATAGAGCTGGAACAGATCGCCGACGACGCGGCGCGCCAGGCTCATTTTCCGGTTCACTTCCGGGTGGCGATACATATTGG
>NZ_JACESD010000065.1:0-13441 GCF_013911995.1 Euryhalocaulis sp. | reverse complement strand
GTTTTTCGACCAGCCGCGCGGCTGGCCGGCGCGTCATCGGTCGTGGTGCAATCCGCCATAGAGCGCCGGCAAGCGAAGGGCCTTGCGCTGGCCTGCCGGGCCGCGGGAATCGACCGCTCCGTCTTTCCGTCCATCCACGCCAGCTTCCTTGAGCGCCGCCGCCTGAGCGACGCTCTGGAAGGCGGCGTCCTGAATGAATGCGCCGAGGTTTTCCGCGACCTTTCGCCGGAAGCCGCATCCGCGGCCTTGCGCCAGATGGGCGCGAACGCTTGAGTGGCTCTCCTTTTCGAGCAGGAGACAGCGTTGAGCGAACGAAAATACAAAAAGATCGCTTTTGAAGCCGGCGAGAAGCCCGGCGCCCAGGAGGCGTGCGAGCGTCTGCGCGAACGCTATGACGGCTGCAAGGCGTCGGACGCCGACGTGATCGTGGCGATGGGCGGCGACGGCTTCATGCTGGAAATGCTGCACGCCCATATGGGCGAGGACCGGCCTGTCTTCGGCATGAATTTCGGCTCGGTCGGCTTCCTGATGAACGAATATCGCGAAGACGGCCTGATCGAGCGTCTGGAGGCCGCCGAGCCGGCCTGCATCCACCCCCTCTCCATGTCCGGCAAGCGCGTCAATGGAGAGAAGTTCGAGGCGCTGGCGATCAATGAAGTCTCGATGTTCCGGGAGACGCGGCAGACCGCGAAGATCCGCATCTCAATCGACGACCGGGAGCGCCTTCCCGAACTGGTGGCGGACGGCGTGATGGTGGCCACCCCCGCCGGCTCCACCGCCTATAATCTGTCCGCCCACGGTCCGATTATCCCCATCGACTCCAACGTGCTGGCCCTCACCCCGATCAGCGCCTTCCGCCCCCGGCGCTGGCGCGGCGCGCTGCTGCCCCACGGGGCCTCGGTACGGTTCGAGGTGATGGAGGCCAGCCACCGTCCCGTCTCGGCCGTGGCCGACAACAAAGAATTCCGCGACGTCGAGTCGGTGGAGGTGCGCGAAGCGCCGGAACTGAATCTGACCATGCTGTTCGATCCCGGCTATACGCTGGCCGAGCGCATACTCAGCGAACAATTCCTCAACTGATCCCCGCCTTCACGCGGTGTTAAACCGCCATCCCTATGCTTCGCCCCTGTCATTCCGGGGAGCGGAACAGCATGGGCAAGCAGAAGCCTTTGGAAGTCATCACGCCGCCGAACATGTTGCGTGTGAAAGTAGGAGGACGCGTGGGATTCGACAGCAAAGCCATCGAGCGGGCTGAAGCGGCCCTGAATTCCATGAGCGGCCAGTTTTCCGAATGGCTGCAGCAGGAGATTACGTCTCTGGAGGCGTGCCGGCAGGCTGCCCGCACTGAAGGCCTGACGGGGGAGGCCGGCGAGGCGCTATATGCCCGCGCGCACGATCTGAAGGGCCTGGGCACGACCTATGATTTCCCGATCGTGACGCGCATGGGGGCCTCTCTCTCGCGCCTGATCGAAACGCGCGAACTGCGCAATATCGTGCCCCTGCCTTTGGTCGAGGCGCATGTGGACGCCATCAAGGCCGCCGTGCGCGACGGCGTGAAGGACGTGGACCATCCGGTTGGCGCGGCGCTGGTCGCGGAGCTGGAATCCCGCGTCGAGGCGATTTTCCCTTCCGACGCGGCCTAACAAACCCCGCGCAATTTTAGCAATCGGCTGAGCGCCGAATTAACGCCGCCCGATTATGGTTTTCGTCAGGGACGAGAACCTTCAGCAAGGACGGCGCAAGACCATGTCAGAGCAGGATCAGGCATTCACCGCTTCGGATATCGAGCACGCGCTCGAAGACCGGCAATTCGAGCTCTGGTTTCAACCGCAATACGACCTGCAGAGCCGCACGATCGCGGCCTGTGAGGGCATGGCGCGCTGGCGTCATCCGGTTCTGGGCCTGCTGCCGCCGGGGCTGTTCCTGGGCGCGGTGCGTCATCACGGCCTGATGCCCGAATTCACGCGTTGCGTCGTGGCGCTGGGCGGCAAGGCCCAGGCGCGCTGGAACAGCGAGGGGCATTACTGGCGGCTGAACCTCAATATCGCGGCCAGCGACCTGTCAGAGCCCAGCTTCGCACTGCTGGCCGAGGCCGAGCTGGACGCGGTGGGCATGGTCCCCGACAAGGTGACGTTCGAGGTCCCGGAAAACGATTTTCACAAGGGCGGCAAGGTCGCCTTGCGCGGCGCGGAAAACCTCCGCCGCGCCAATTTCGGACTCGCCGTGGAAGCCCGCGGCGCGGCCGTCATGCCCGACGGCCTGATCGCCGGCGGCCCGTTCACCGAATTCAAGCTTTCCGGGCCGACGCTGCTGCGCATGGGCGCGGTCCAGCTGCGCACGGGCGGCGGCCTTGTGGGGGCGCGTCTGCGCGCCGCGCAAAGCGGCGGCCTGCCCGCAGTCGCGGTGGGCGCGGAAAATGAAATGGTGCTGAAGGCGCTGGGCGAAATGGGCTTTGAACAGGCTCAGGGTCACGCCCTCGCCCCGGCGGCGCCGCTGCGTGATATTCTGGCGCGCGCCCCGAAACCCGACGCCGCGCCGAAACGCAAGGCCGCGCCGGTTTCGGAAGAATCCCTGCAGTATGAAAATCTGATCCGGGAAGCCCGCCGCACCCGCATGGACCAGGCGGACAACGAAGCCGGCGAAGCGGAAATCGAAGCGGCCTGATCAGGCCGCCGCGGCCGCTTCCGCCTGACCGGCGTCTTCGTCGTGAAGCGGCGCGTCCAGGCGCCCCATGAGATATTCCAGATCGTCTTCGGCAAAGCCCTGATGGCGCGTCAGCACGCGCTGGATCATGGTCTGGCGGAAAGCCTTCCGGTCCCTGGCCGCCGCCATGTCCGTCTCATGATACAGGTCTATGGCAAGACGCAGCACGGTCAGGTGCCGCCCCGGAATGCCGGTGCGTTCGAACAGGGCCCTGAGGCCCAGCGCCCCGGCGTCATGCACCAGCAGCCACGCCTTGGGGTGCGGCACCCCGGCCAGCTCGGCCAGCGCCCACTCAACGAACGATATGGATCCGCAGGCCGCCGCCCGCACAATCAATGAAGGCGTCAGGCGGCCATTCAGATTTAGTTGCTGCACGAAACGCTGCATGTCCTGCGTACAGTCGGCCTGATCGATCAGGTCGATGGTCGCGCGCTCCCGCGCGCCCTCGGCCAGCTCCACCGCCAGCTGCGGCGGCAGCGCATGGCGTTGCGACAGACGGCGCAGCGCCTCGTCGCTGATCATGGAGACCATCTTCTCGGTCACCTCGATGGGCAGCGCGCTGCGGTCGATCAGCGCGTCGGCGACCTTTTCGGACCCGGAGAAACGCTTGAGCATCAGGCGGAAGCTGTCTGAGGCGATATTCGCCCCGTCATTGCGCGCCAGCGTCGCCACCGGCCGCTCGCTGCAGGTCTGCACGATCTTGGCGCTGACCGCGGCGGAGACCTCGTCCCGCTGGGCGATGGCGATATGTTTGATCTCGCTGGTCGCGTCGAGGACGCGCAGCAAGTCCTCGTCCGTGAAGGACGGAGAAAAGGCCAGGATCGGCACGGCGATCGTGTCGATGTCCTTCGCCAGCTTCAGCGCGATTTCGCGCGGCAGGTGCGGCGAGGATTTCAGCGTCACCGCCAGCGCCCGGCGCACCAGTTCGGCGGCGTCCTGCGCCATCAGCTGGAGAATCTGGTTGGCGGCCTGCCGTTCGTCTCCGGACAGGCCGTCGGCGGCGATGCGGCGGCAGATCTTGTAAGCCGAAAGCGCCCGCTCCTCTTCGGTGGGCGCCTTGATCAGCCGGCGAATATCATCTTCCTGCAACTGCGCGCGCATCGCTTCGACGGTCATGGTCCGGGCGGCTCCTTCGGTCAGGCCTTGCGCTTGGCGCGTTGCGGGGCGTCAAGCTCGGCCAGCGCCTCGATCGTTCCGGGGCTGAGCACCCGACCCGGCCCCGCGGACGGCACGGAGGCAAGGCGCGTCAGATTGCGCGAAGGCGGCGCGGTCCAGTCCGCTTCGCGCCGGACGTCAGCGCTTCGGAACGCCGCATCCGGCGGCGGCGCGGACGGCGCGCGCGGCGCGCCTTCGGCGCCGCCAATATGCATCAGGGTATTGCGAAGCTCGGCAACGCTCGCCGGGCGGCCATTTTCCGTAAATAGCCGGCGATTGGCGCGCGCGGCGGCCGGGAACAGGGAGTCGGCGCGGCTGTCCGGATTGGACTCGGCGGCCAGTATCAGGTCCCCCGCCCCCTTGGAGCCGAGGAAATGCGCCATGTACAGCTCGCCCGCATCCGGTTCGCGGCCCAGCTTGTTGCGCAACGCATTGGCCGCGTCCCCGGCGTATTCGCCGGCCATGACCGCCGCCTTCGCCGGGTCGAAACGCATGTCCAGAATATCGTCGCGCGCCGCCGGATCCGTCACGCGGTAGCGGCCATTGGCGCTGACCTCGATCTTCGCCGCCTCGGCGGCCATGCCGTGCTTGGCGCCATGCTGCTTCACCATCCCCAGCCAGGTCTGGTCGATGAACTGGAACAGGCCGGATGCGCTGGAGGTCGGGGCCTTGGCGCGCGGGTCGAAGCCGCTTTCGCGCGCGGCCGTGTTCAGCAGATAGTCGAAATCCGCGCCGGTCTTCTGCGCCGCGCGTGAAATCAGCTGGGTCAGATCCTGGCTCGCGCCGGGCGCGTTTACGGTCACTTGAACGGCTCGCTCTGCGACTCAAATCATTCGAGCCGCTAAACTCGCGCAGATGCAATTAAACCCGCGTTAACGCTGAGGTCCGCGCCGGCGCGAAAGGCGCCGCCAGTTCCGGGGTCTCGCCTTCGAGGATCATCGCCGTGATGGCTTCGGCCGTGGCCGGGGCGGCCAGCACGCCGTTGCGGTAATGCCCGGCGGCCAGAAAAACCCCTTCCGGCCCGTCCGCGCCGATCAGCGGCAGGCTGTCCCGCGTGCCGGGGCGCAGCCCCGCCCAGCGGCGCAGCTCGGCGGCGTCCGCCAGCGCCGGCATCAGGCGCTCCGCCGCCCGCCGCAGACGGCGGATCACCGAATCCTGAAGCTTCATGTCCGCCGCCCCGTGTTCGGAGCTGGCGCCCACCCAGATTTCACCGTCCGCGCGCGGGATCAGATAAGCGCCCCCACGCACCACGCGGCTCAGCGCCACGCCCGCCCCGTCCAGCGCCAGCATCTGGCCCTTTACGGGGTAGAGGAGACGCAGCGCGGGACACGACCCGGCCAGCGCCGGCTCGATCCCGCTGGCGATCACCGCGGCGTCACAGGCGACGCTGCGCGTCGCGCCGTCATGCTCCACGCGCAACGCCCGCAGCGCGCCGCGCCGCGTTTCGACGCCGCGCACGGAGGCATTCTCGACAATCTCCACATCCATGGCCCGCAGGGCGGCCACAAGGGCCGAGACCGCGGCGCGCGGATCAACATGCCCCTCTTCCGGCAGCCAGACGCCGTGACCGGCTTCTTCGCCCAGCCCGGCCTGCCTGGCCAGCAGCCCCTCGCGGTCCAGCGCCTCGGCCTTTCCGCCGCCGGCCCTGGCGGCTTCGGCCATGTCCGCCGCTTCTTCCGCCGTGTCGGTGACGATCAGCGACCCGCTCCAGCTCAGCGGCAGCGATTCGCCGCTCAGTTTTTCAATCCGGGCGGCGAAGTCCGGCCACAGGGTCAGGCTGTGGCGGCAGAATTCGGCGACCGCCGCTTCCGCGCCGTCCTGCACCGCTTCGGCGTTGGGGGCCAGCATGCCGGCGGCCGCGCCGCTGGCCGCGCCGCCAAACTCCCCGCGTTCAAACAGGCTTACGCGCGCGCCGGCCTGCGCCAGCGCAAAGGCGCAGGACAGGCCGATAATGCCGCCGCCCGTAATGGCGACGCGGGGCGCGTCTGTGACAGATTTCATAATTGAGAACGCCGCTGGAACCGCCGCGCCGGCAAGCGGCGCGAGAAGTCCGTTCTTATAGGTCTAGTGGCCGCTGGCCGCCAGCTTGCGGCGCTGCCGGCGCCACAGGGACTGAAACTGGCTGGCCGGGCGGGAATCTTCGAAAATGACGGTCTTGAACAGCTCGCCTGAGCGATACTCGCTCTTCACCATCATGAAGGGCGCGTCCTCGGCGTTATCCTGATTCTGTTCGACAAACTGATTGACGGTTTCGCCAAACAATTCGTCCTCTTCGCCGTTACGAACGGGCACGACAACCAGAACATCCTTCACGAGAATCCCCCGAGGCTCTTTTTTTGAGCAGTGCCGGACACTGTCCCAGAATGCGTTTTCAGTCCAGTTACGGCCTTGTGCAGCGCCAAGGCAGCAAAAATCGAACCATTTCTGGGCGATTTAGAGATGGTACCGCGGCCTGGAATCGAACCAGGGACCTCTAGATCCACAATCTAGCGCTCTAACCAACTGAGCTACCGCGGCCTCGAAGGGCGCGGACCCTATACCGGAAATCGCGCGCCAGACAAGCGCTGCTTCAGCTATAATTCTTCTGCTGGATATAGGCTTCGATGTCGCGCGCCCGCGCCCCCGGATCAGGGTGCGTGGAAAGGAAACCCGGACCGGCCGAACCGCCGGACTGCGCCATCTTCTCCCACAGGCGGACTGCGGCGTACGGATCATAGCCCGCCTGCGTCATGTAATCGACGCCCAGAAGGTCCGCCTGACGCTCATGCGCCCGCGAATAGGGCAGCAACAGGCCCAGCTGCGCGCCGACGCCAAAGACCTTGGCGTACTGGTCCGCGTTCTCCGCGCCGCCCAGCGCGCCGCCGACCACCTGCGCGCCGACCGCCGTGCCAACCTGCTGGCTGTAGCGTTCCGCCGCGTGACGCGCGACCACGTGAGCGACCTCATGGCTGATCACGGTCGCCAGCTCCGCATCGCTGGAGGCGAACTCCATCATGCCGCGATAGACGCCGATGCGGCCGCCCGGCAGGGCGAAGGCGTTGCGTTCATCGGAATCGAAAACCACGATTTCCCAGTTCTGCTCCTGCAGCCCGGCGGCCTGGATGACCCGGCCGGCGACCGTGCGGGCGCGGCGGTTAAGGGCCGCGTCATTGGAAATCCGCTCTTCCGCCTTGATATCCTGCCAGGACGCGGCGGCGGCCTGCGCCAGCTGCGCCTGATCGACCAGGATAAACTGGCTCTGGCCCGTATAGGGATTGGTGGAACAGGCGCTCAGCCCCGCCAGCGCGGTGGAGGCGGCGGCCACGGCGGCCAGGCGTGTCGCAGATTTCGCGATTTTCATCATTTTCCCCTTGGACGGTTTTTGAAACGTATGACCCGCTAAACGCACGAACAGGCCAAGGTTTCCTGCGGGGGAAACAATATTGCGCTTTACCCCGTTCAGGCACAAACCTTTAACGATAATATACTCGCGGCGCGAGGGGCGCGCTCGGACGGAGAATCCCTATGGGCTATGTCGAGCAGACGCTTTCCTCTGACGAAGTGGTCGTCCTGAAGGCGCGCTTCCATTTCTTCCAGCACCTTGCCTCGTGGCTGGCGCTGATTGTTCTGGGAATTGTGATCGTCGGGATCATCATCTTCCTGCGCCGCGAAATCCGCTTCGCGACCACCGAAATCGCCGCCACCAATCACCGCATCGTCCTGAAGACCGGCTGGCTGACCCGCCGGACAGAGGAATTGCCGGTGCACGCGGTGGAAGAAGTCAGCCTGTTCCAGGGCTTCTTCGGAAAACTGTTCGGCTTTGGCTGGCTGCGCATCACCGGAACAGGCGAAGGCTGTATCGACCTTCCCACGATCGCCGCCCCCATGAAATTCCGCGCCGCCATCGAGGAAGCCCGCAGTTGGAAACGGAAAGACGGCTGATCCAGCCGCAAATCGGTCATGAACACCGTCTAGTTTCATAAGGCGCGGCGCGGGAATTGACTGGCGTCCGCGGGCGGCGGGCGCTAGAACGCCGTTATCCTTACAGCTTTTGGCAATCAGGCGGGATTGAACACGAGGCATGGCTTATATGGACAGAAGCGTTGGCGTCGCAGCAGGTTTCTTCTCCGCGCTCCTGGTGGCGCTGGGGCTGGTCGGCGCGGGCTGGCTGGTCGGTGAAGGCATCATCGAGGGCCGCAAGGCGGACAGCCACGTTCAGGTCAAAGGCCTTGCCGAGCGCGATGTGAAAGCGGATCTCGCCCTGTGGCCGATCAAGTTTCAGGTCACCGGCAACGATCTGGCCCAGATTCAGGCGCGCATTGAAACCGATCTGCAAACCGTTCAGCAATTCCTCCGCGATTCCGGCTTCACCGAAGAAGAAATCCAGCGCCAGTCCCTTCAAATCCAGGACTTCGGCGCGGGCTATGGCGGCAACCGGCCGGAAGAGCGGTACGGCGTCAGCCAGTCTGTTCTTGTCCGCTCCGAAAAAGTCGATCAGGTGGAGGGCGTCAGCCGCCGTCTGGGCGAGCTGGTGGCGCAGGGCATTGTCCTGCAACAGGACTGGAACGCCACGGGGCCGACCTATGTCTTCACGCGCCTGAACGAGATCAAGCCGGACATGCTGGCCGAAGCCACGGCTTCCGCCCGCGAAGCGGCCAACCAGTTTGCCGAGGACGCCGCGGCCGAGCTGGGCGGGATCCGCGACGCCAATCAGGGCGTGTTCGTGATCCTGCCGCGCGACGATGTGCCGGGTTCGTCCGAACAAGCGCAAATCTTCAAGACGGTCCGCGTGGTCTCGACCATCACCTATAGTCTCGAAAACTAGGCATAACGCGCGCTTCAGCGCCGATTCACTTTGAAACTGTTTTAACGGTCAGGCATTTCTCCCCTCGCGGGGAAACTGGATTGATGCCTGAACCGTTGGAGGTTTCGATGACTATTCGTCTGGCTGGCCTTTCGGCCGTGCTTGCCCTGGGCGCCGCGCCCGCTTTCGCCCAGTCGCTGGAAGGCGGTCCCGCCCAGGCCTATCTCTACGACTTTCCCAATTTTCAAGGCTCCGGCGTTGACGCCCGCGGCGAAATTCCGGACCTGACCCGCAATAATTTCAACGACAAGACCACGTCCCTGCGCATTGTCAGCGGGCGCTGGGAAGTGTGCAGCGGAACCGGCTATACCGGCGTCTGCAAGGTCGTGGAAAGCGATGTCTGGGACATGGAAACGCTGGACCTCAATAACCAGCTTTCCTCGCTCCGCCCGGTCGGCCTCAATTATCGCGAGGATGACGGTTACAACGATCCTTACGACGACCGGTATGACGATGATCGCTATGACGATGACCGGTACGGCGATGACCGCTCGCCCATCTATCCCGGCAATCCGCAGGAATACCCCAATTATCCGACCTATCCGGGCAATGATCCCGATTACCGTCAGGATGCGTCCCTCACGCTCTATCAGTTCGAGCGTTTTGAAGGCGCCCGGGCGGAGCTGGACGGCAGCGCGCGGGAGCTGGATCGCTACCGTTATGACAATGAGGCGCGCTCCCTGCGGGTTCAGGGCGGCGAGTGGCGCGTCTGCGAGGATGAAGACTTCCGGGGCCGCTGCGCGGTTGTCACCCGCGACGTGCCCGATCTGGACGCGCTGGGCCTGTCAGAGCGCATATCCTCGGTGGAGCTGATCTATGACGGCCCGCCGCGCGCCAGTTACGACCGCGACCCGTATGACAATCCCTATGGCTCGCGTGAGCGTCTGGAGGGCTACAAGGCCGGCTTCTTCCCGAACCCGCCCTCTTCCGGCTACGCCGCCGACCAGTGCCTGCGCGGTTCGCGTCAGGCCTGCGAGGATTTCTCGGACGAGTTCTGCCAGAGCATCGGCTATCGCGAAGCCGCCTGGTACACGCGGGACGTCGCGCGCCGCGATATCCGCGACGTGCTCTGTGTCCGGGACTAGAGGATCAACCGCGCTGGAACGGATAGAAATCCGCGCCCAGTCCTAAAATCCCGGTCAGTTCGTCCAGGGCGGTCCGGCTCTCATTCAGAAGGGCCGGATCGCCCAGTTCGTTATCGGCCAGGTCTTCGCGGTAATGTTTTTCGATCCAGCGCCGCAGGACGTCATAACGCGCATGATCCAGAATCATGGACGGGTTCGCCGCGGCCTGCTCATCCTCGTTCAGAACCACGCGCAGACGCAGGCAGGCCGGTCCGCCGCCATTGCGCATGGACTGGCGCACATCCACCACCGTCCAGCGCCCGATCGCGGTATTCCGCTTCAGCAGCTGATCGACATATTTGTACGTGGCCGGCGTCTCTTCGGTTTCCGCCGGGGTCAGCAGGAACAGGCGCGATTCATTGGGCCAGCGCAGCAATTGAGAATTGAACAGATACGACGAGATCGCGTCGCCAATGGGAATTTCGGCTTCCGGCGCCTCGATGAATTCCGGTTCGAACAGGCCCTCCGCCGCGCGGCGGATATCGGCCATGGCCTTCTCTTTGTCGTCGAAGGCCTTTTCGTGGAAAAACAGACACCGCTCCATGCCGACGCAGACCACGTCATTATGGAACGCCCCGGCGTCAATCGCCTCGTGCGACTGGCGGATATAGACCGTGCGCGCCGGATCCAGACCTGCGCGCCGGGCAAGCGCCTGACAGGCTTCCAGCGTCTGACGCGCCGGGAATTTGGCGCGCGGCGCTTCGTCAAAGGCCGACCGCCCATAAACGAAAATCTCCACGCCCGGCGCGCCCTGCTCGGCGCATAGCCGCACATGATTGGCCGCGCCTTCGTCCGCGAAATCGCCCTGCATCGGCAGCGCGTCGTGGATGGCGAAATGCTCATCGCCCGGAAAGGCGGCCCGCAGAGACCGCGCCGTCTGCTCGGCCTCCAGCGCCCGGTGCGGCATGGAGACGAGATTTGCCACGCTCATGTGGAGGCGGCCGTCAGACGTATCGGCGGAGGGCGAAACCGTCGCCGCATTGGCCGTCCACATGGCGCTGGCCGAGGAGGCGCGGCGCACCAGCGCCGGCGCTTCTTTCCACGCCTTCTCCAGAACCTGCTCGTCGCTGCCGGTAAAGCCAAGCTGCCGCAGCCGCCATATGGCGGGCCGCTCATGCGGCGGCAGGACGCCCTGAATGCGCCCGGCCGATTGCAGCAGCTTCATTTTCTCCAGCCCCTGCAGCGCCGCCTCGCGCGGATGGCTGACCGCGCCGCGATTGGCGGCGCTGGCGACATTGCCCACGCTCAAGCCCCCGTAATTATGCGTGGGGCCGATCAGGCCGTCATAATTGGCTTCGACTGCGCTCACGCGTTCAGGCCCTTGGCCGGAAGGAATTCGACCTTGTCCGACTCCTGCCGCGCCACCGGATAGGCGCAGTAATCAGCCGCGTAATAGGCGCTCGGCCGGTGATTGCCGGAAAAGCCCGGCCCGCCGAACGGCATGTTGCTGGCCGCGCCGGTTGTCGGGCGGTTCCAGTTGACGATCCCGGCGCGGATGCCTTCCTCGAACTCCGCCCACAGATCGGCGCTGTCGCTGACCAGCCCGGCGGACAGACCGAATTTCGTATCGTTCGCCCGCTCGATGGCGCTGACGAAATCCTTTGCGCGATAGACGCTCAGCAGCGGTCCGAAGACTTCCTTGTCTTCCGGCTCCGTATCGCCCAGCTCGACCAGGCCCGGCGTCACGAAGGCTTTGGACAGTCCCTCGGGGCGCCGCGCCTCGACAACCGCCTTGGCGCCACTGGAGACCAGCTTGTCCTGGGCCGCGATCACCGCCCCGGCCGCCTGTTCGGATATCAGCGATCCCATGAAGGGTTCCGGGTCGGCGTCCCATTCGCCCAGCGTGATCTTGCCGATCAGCTCCGCCACGGCTTCGACAATGGCATCGCCCTCACCGCCTTCCGGCACGATCAGGCGGCGCGCGCAGGAGCAGCGCTGCCCGGCGGTAATAAAGGCGGACTGAACGATGATCGAGGCCGCGGCCCGCGCATCCTTGGCGTCCCAGACGACCAGCGGATTATTGCCGCCCATCTCCAGCGCCAGAATGATATCCGGCCGGCCGCCGAACTTTTTGTGGAAAAAGGTCCCGGTCTCCGCCGAGCCGGTGAACAGCACGCCGTTCAACTCGTCGCTGTCCAGCATCGCCGCGCCGGTCTCCCGCGCGCCCTGCACCAGATTCACCACCCCCTCCGGCAGGCCCGACTCTTCCCAGCAGGCGACCATGAATTCGCCCACCGCCGGGGTCAGCTCAGAGGGTTTGAACACCACCGTGTCCCCGGCCAGCACGGCCGGCACGATATGGCCGTTGGGCAAATGGCCCGGGAAGTTATACGGCCCGAACGCGGCCATCACCCCGTTCGCCTTGTGCCGCATCCGGGCATGGCCGAACGCGGTCTCGCTTTCCTTGGCGCCGGTGCGCTCCTCATAGGCGGCGATGGAAATATCGATCTTGCCGATCATGGCCCCGGCCTCGCCCAGCGCCTCCCAGAGCGGCTTGCCCGTCTCCTTCGCGATCAGCGCGCCCAGCTCATCCTTGCGCTGCTCCAGCACGCCCTTATAGGCCCGCGCGGCGTCGGCGCGTTTTTCAAACGGGGTGCGCGACCAGCCGGCGAACGCGGCGCGCGCGGCCTTGAACGCCGCCGTGACATCGTCAGGGCTCGCCGCCGCGCCGGACCATAGCGTCTGGCCGCGCGCCGGGTCGCGGGATTCGAACGTCTCACCGCTTCCCGCCGTCCATGCGCCGCCGATAAACTGACCTTTTGACTGGCTCATTCCGTCACCCATACTCGCGCTTTGTCTCCGCTTTCTATGTTCAAGGCGTCCGCCACGTCCGCCGGGACGGACGCGGAATCGCCATCAATGCTGACGCGGCCCAGCGCGCAGCGGAAATCGGCGATCCGGTCATTGGAAATCATCGCCCGCTTCGCGCCCTCGCCCGGATCGCCCGCCGCCACGGTCATCACGCGGCTCTCGCGCAGGCATTTCAGCCGGTCGCGCTTCACCGAGAGCAGCGGCCCGCCGTCAAACACGTCGACCAGGCCGCCAAACTCGAATCCCTGGCTTTCCAGCAGCCGCCGCGCGCCGCCACCATCCACGTGCGTCTTGCCGATCACCTCGATCGCCGCATCGGGCAGCAGGTCGATATGGATCGGGTGCTTGGGCAGCAGGTCCCAAAGGAACTGGTTGCCCAGCGAGGCCGACAATTTGTCCGCCTCGTGAAAATCCATCCGGAAGAAATGCCGCCCCAGCCCGTCCCAGAAGGGCGAGCGTCCCTTCTCGTCGATGCAGCCGCGCAGCTCCGACACGATGCGGGCGCCGAAGCGTTCGCGCGCCGCGGCAATCAGCATGTAGCGGGAGAGCGAGATCAGCGCCCCCATGCCGCCGCCGCGCGCTTCCTGCCGCAGGAACAGCGTGCCGACCTCTGTCGCGCCGGCGCATTCGGTCACCAGCATCAGCAGCTTCATGTCAAAGCGCCGGTCCACGACATCAGAAAATTGCGCCGCCGTGGTCACCCGGAAATTCACGTAAGGCTGGGAAACGCCGATCTGCGACTTCACCGCCGAAGTGCCCAGAACCGCGTCATCGCCGATTTCCTGCAACATCAGGCAGAAGACTT
>NZ_JACESD010000064.1:0-13737 GCF_013911995.1 Euryhalocaulis sp. | reverse complement strand
ATCTCCGCGCGGATCTGCTCAGCCGTCTTGGCGTTTCCCGCCGGACGCACGGAAGGCTCGACCGGCTTGGCCGGGGTCTCGCTGCGCCAGGGCATGGCGGCCGATTGCGGTTGCGCGGCCGGTTTGGCCGGGCGGGCGATCGGCGCGCGGGCGACCGGCTGTTCCGGGCGGCGGCGGTCCCGCTCGCCCTCGCCGATGCCCGTGGCGATCACGGACAGGCGCAGCTTGCCCTCCATCGTCTCGTCCAGCGTCGAGCCCCAGTTGATCTGGGCGTCCTCGTCGGCTTCCTGGGCGATGATGTTCGCGGCTTCGTCGATCTCGTGCAGCGTGAAGTCCGGGCCGTGGGTGAAGCTGATCAGCACGCGCTGGGCGCCCTTCATGGCGGTATCGTCCAGCAGCGGATTGTTGATCGCGGCTTCGGCGGCCTCGGCGGCGCGGCGGTCGCCTTCGGCCTCGCCCATGCCGATCATGGCGCGGCCCATCTCGCTCATCGTGGTGCGCACGTCCGCGAAGTCGCGGTTCACGATGCCCGGACGCACGATCAGGTCGGTGATGGCGCGGACGCCGGAATAGAGAACATCGTCAGCCATAACGAAGGCGTCGGCGAAGCTGGTGGCTTCGGTCGCAACGCGGAAAAGATTCTGGTTCGGAATGACGATCAGCGTATCGACATTCTTCTCAAGCTCCTCGACGCCGGCGTCGGCCAGACGCATGCGGCGCGGGCCTTCGAACTGGAACGGCTTGGTGACAACGCCAACCGTCAGGATGCCCTGCTCCCGCGCGGCCTGTGCGATGACAGGGGCCGCCCCGGTGCCCGTGCCGCCGCCCATGCCCGCAGTCACGAACACCATGTTCGCGCCTTCGAGATGCTGGAGGATGTCTTCCATCGACTCGCCGGCCGCCTGTTCGCCCACTTCCGGGCGGGCGCCGGCGCCAAGACCCAGCGTCACGTCGCTGCCCATCTGGATGCGGCGCTCGGCCTTCGAACGCGCCAGAGCCTGCGCATCGGTGTTCGCGGCGATGAATTCAACGCCTTCCAGCTCCTTGGCGATCATGTTGTTGACCGCGTTTCCACCGGCGCCGCCGACGCCGATCACGACAATGCGGGGCTGAAGCTCAGGGGTTTCCGGGGCGGAAAGGGACAGGGGCATGAAATGGTCTCCAGATACGGCAATCGACGGATTATCCGAGGATTCGGGGTAAATGTCGTCTTTACCATTTAATCGAGGGTTAAGCTTACTGATCAACAAATGTGAACAGGCGCCCGGAGAATGGAAAAAGCATGCGTGAAAAGTCCCTGGTCATCGTGTTCGATTCGGGCGTCGGCGGTCTTTCCGTGTTTGACGAACTGGCCCGGAAAGGCTTTGCCGCCAAGGCAATTTACGCGGCGGACACCGCATTCCTGCCCTATGGACTGCGCAGCGAGGCCGAGCTGAAACAGCGCGTGCCGGCGCTTTTTTCAGTGCTTGAAAAAAGATTCGCGCCGCAGCTTTTTGTCATGGCCTGCAACACCGCCTCCACGGTGGCGCTGAACGAGACGCGCAAGGCGGTGAAAACCCCGATTGTCGGAACCGTGCCGGCCATCAAGCCCGCGGCCAGCCTGACCCGCACCGGCGTGATCGGATTCCTGGGCACGCCGGGCACGGTTGAAAGGGAATATAGCGACGGCCTGATCGCCGAATTCGCGGGGGACCGCAGCGTGCTGCGCTTTGGCAGCTCGCGCCTTGTGGCGCTGGCCGAACGCAAGATGGCGGGCGAGGCCGTCAGCCCCGAAGCTATCGAGACGGCCCTGGCGCCGCTCTTCGCGCTGGAACACGCCGACCGGATGGATGTCGCGGTGCTGGCCTGTACGCATTTCCCGCTGCTGCGGCCCGAGATCGAGGCCGCCTCCCCCGCCGGTTTGAAATGGATCGATTCCGGCGAAGCCATCGCGCGCCGCGCGGGCGGACTGCTGCAGCTGGAGGAAGGCGGCGGGGCGCTGGAGCCGGTCGCCGCCTATGTCACGGGGAACGCCGACGCCGCCATGCGCCCGGCCTTACAGGCGCGCGGCTTCGAGACGGTCGAAAAGATCAGCCTCTAGAAATTCTCGCGCAGCCAGGACCACGCGCCGCCAATGCCGCCAGCCTCCACGGCCTCCTTGCGGCGGCGCGCGGCGCCTTTTTCCGTAATGCGCGGCGGGCCGCTGATGGCTTCGCGCGGACCTTGCGCGGCATGGATCAGCATGCCGGCGGCGGCGGTGAATCCCGGACCGCTGACGGCGTCAGCCAGACCAACCACCCCGGCGGGGCGGGCAATGCGCACCTGTTTTTCGAGAATCTTGGCGGCCAGTTCGCGCACGCCGGGCAACTGACACGCGCCGCCGACCAGAACGGCGCGGCGGCCCGAGGCCTTGTCCACGCCCGCCGTCATCAGGCGCTCCCGCACGATCTCGAACGTCTCTTCCAGGCGCGGCTTGATGATCTGGGTCAGCAGCGAACGCGGCACCTGGTTCATCGAGCTTTGCCCGTCCTCGCCGATCTGCGGCGTCATGATCAGGTCCTGATCGTCGTCCGGGCTTTCCAGAACGGAGCCATAGACCGTCTTGATCCGCTCGGCCGAAGCGACGGGCGTGGACAGGCCGCGCGCGACGTCGGCGGTGACGTGCTGTCCGCCGACCGGGATCACGTCGACATAGGCCAGCGCGCCTTCGGCGAAGGCCGCGACGGAGGTGGTGCCCCCGCCCATATCGATCAGAAGACCGCCCAGCTCCTGCTCGTCCTCAACCAGAGCCGAGAGACCGGAGGCATAAGGCGTGGCGACCACCGCGCTCATGTCCAGGCGGCAACGCTCCACGCAGATGGCGAGATTGCGCAGTGGCCCGGAGGCGGCGGTGACAAGGTGCATCTCGACAGCCAGCGTGCGGCCATACATGCCGCGCGGATCGCGCACGCCGCGGCTGTCATCAACCGTCCAGGTCAGCGGGATGGCGTGGACGACGACGCGCTCGGGCTCGTGAAACTCATCAAGGGCGGCGGAAAGCAGCCGGCGGAGGTCGCGGTCGGAGACCTCGCGATCCGAAAGCGGGCCTTCCACGGCGATGCGGTGGCTGCGCGGCTGCGCGGCGCTGAGATTGACGGTGACGCGGCTGACCGCCTCGCCCGCCATGCGCTCGGCCTGCTCGACGGCGGCGCGGACGGCGGTTTCGGCCTCGTCCAGATCCACGACGGAGCCGCAGCGCACGCCGCGGCTGGACTGATGCCCGACGCCGGTCACGCGAACCCCGCCGCCCGGCTCGGAACGGCCGATGAAACAAGCGACCTTGGAGGAGCCGATATCCAGAACGGCCAGCGTCTGGGGCTTGCGTCCCTCGCCGCCATCCTCGCCCTTGCGCCCGAAGAGGGGCATAGCGCTCATGCCTCGCGCCCTTTCAATTCTATGGAATCGTGACCCTCCATCGGGCGGATCACGATGCGGGTCGTATCCCGCAGATCAATCAAGCTGGCCGGCGCGTCAAGAATATGACGCCGCGTCTGCAAATCATTGAGAATGGCCAGCGCGGCCGCGCCCTCGTCCTCGGGCAGGTGAACCTTCATGCCGCTGTCGATCCACAGGGTCCAGCGGCGCTCTCCCACGCGCTGCGCCGCTTCCACGCGCTCCGCGACAGAGGGGAACTGGCGATAGGCGTCCAGCAGTTCCGGCGCGGCCTCGCCCGCGCGGGCGCCGACGACCACCGGCAGGGCCGTATATTCCGCCGGGTCGGCGCCATCGATCACGCCGCCATCGGAATCCACCACGAAGAACGCGCCGTCATTCTGCCAGACGGCGGCGGGGCGGCGTTCGGTCACGGTGACCGAGATACGGTTGGGCAGCAGGCGCGCGACCACGGCCTCATCCACCCAGCCCAGCGACTCGACGCGCTGACGCGCGGAGGCGGCGTCCAGCGTGAAAATGGAATTGGGGCCAAGATCGCCGAGCGCGGCATGGATGGCGTCCGCCTCAGCCCGGTCGGCGCCGATGATATCGACATGGCGAACGGTGAACCCGGCGCCGGCCAGCGCCTTGTCGGTCGACTGCGCCGCGCCCCCGGCCGCGCCCGCCAGCCAGCCGCCGCCCCACAGGACGGCGACGCCCAGCAGCATGACGGCGGTAATGGCGACAGTCGCCAGCCGCACGGCGGCGCCGGCGCGGTATTTCGCGCCGCGCAGGCGGGCGGCGAAATGATTGCGAATGCGCGTGAAGACGGTCGGACGGCCGGACGAATGCCGTTTTTTGGTTTTCCGTGCTGTCTTCTTCACCTTAGGCATGAAGCATCCTCAGCGATCCAGGCGCATAAGGCCTTGAAATCGCGCCCCCGGTAGGCGGCCTGTTCTGGCGCCAGCGAAGTAGGAGTCATGCCCGGCTGAGTGTTAATTTCGAGTAAGGCTAACCGATCGTTATGCATGTCATAGCGAAAGTCCGACCGCGTTAACCCTCTGGCGCCTACGGCCTCATGCGCCGCCACGGCGGCCTCCATGCAGCGTTTTTCGATCTCCGGCGGAATACGGGCCGGCACCTCATGCGCCGAACCGCCCGCGGCGTATTTCGCCTCGAAATCGTAGAAATCGGATTTCGGCAGAATTTCCGTGACGGCCAGCGGCTCGTCGCCCAGCACGGCGACGGTCAGCTCCCGCCCCGGTATGAACTCCTCCACCAGCACGTCCTCGCCCAGCTTCCACTGGTCGGAGCCGATATCGGCGGGCGGGCGATTGTCGCCGGGGCGAATGATGTAGACGCCGACGCTGGACCCCTCGTTTACGGGCTTGATGACATATGGCGGCTCCATCGGATGCGCGTCCGCGATTGTCTTGCGGTCGAGAACCGCGCCTTTCGGGCAATCGATGCCCGCTGCCTCGAAAACCGCTTTTGCGCGCTGCTTGTCCATCGCCAGGGCCGAGGCCAGAACGCCGGAATGGGTGTAGGGGCGGCCAAACCACTCCAGCAGCCCCTGAACGCGCCCGTCCTCGCCCCACGGTCCATGCAGGGCGTTGAACACGATATCCGGAGCGGCCTCGGCCAGACGCTGCATCAGCGCCTCGCCCGGATCGATCTCGACGACTTCATAGCCGCCCTCGCGCAGCGCCTTCGCGCAAGCCGCGCCCGACACCAGGCTGACCTCGCGCTCGGACGACGGACCACCAAGAAGAACCGCAACGCGCTTGGTCATGCCTTTTTCCCCACCCGTCTGATCTCCCAACGCAGGTCGACGCCGGACCGGGCCTTCACGTCGGCGCGGATGCCTTCGCCGAGATTTTCGATGTCGGCGGCCGTCGCATCGCCCGTATTGATCATGAAGTTGCAGTGCTGCTCGCTCATCTGCGCGCCGCCCACGCGGCGCCCGCGGCCTCCGGCGGCGTCGATCAACTGCCAGGAGCGGCGCTGGTTCTCCGTGCCCGGCGGATCCGGGTTGGCGAAGGTCGAGCCGCCGGTCTTCTCGCGGATCGGCTGGGTGGATTCGCGCTGGGCGGTGATCTCCGCCATGCGCGCCTCGATCTCTTCCGGCGCGCCGGCCTGTCCCTGGAACAGGGCTTCAACGAAGATCCAGTCGTCCGGCGCTTCGGAGTGGCGATAGCTGTAACCCAGCTCCTCCAGCGGGGCGACGATGCGGCGGCCCAGCCGGTCAATCGCCACCGCCTCGACCAGCACGTCTTTGGTCTCATGGCCATAGCAGCCCGCGTTCATCCGCAGCGCCCCGCCAATGGAACCCGGCACGCCGACGAAAAACTCCAGCCCGGAAACCCCGGCCCTGGCGGCCTGCTTCGCCGCCATCTTGTCCAGCGCCGCCGCGCCCACGCGCAGGCGGTTATCCCCCTCCGGCGCGATCTTGCCGAAGGCCGGGCCAAGGCGAATGACAACGCCGGGAATGCCGCCATCGCGCACCAGAAGGTTCGACCCCACGCCCATGACGAACACCGGAACATCCTCCGGCGTTTCGGCGAGGAAATGGGAAAGGTCCGCCTCGTCCTTGGGCAAAAACAGAACTTCCGCCGGTCCGCCGACCCGGAACCAGGTGAACGGCGCCAGCGTCTCGCCCGCTTTCAGAACGCCGCGAACTTCAGGGAGGCGATCAATCAGGCTCACTTTGCGTCCAGCGCCTTCAGCTCGCCGGGCAGCGCCGCGGCCCAATAGGTGATGTCGCCCGCGCCGAGACAGACGACGAGATCGCCCTCGCCCGCCAGTTTCGCGACATCTTCGGCCAGTGACTCACGCGTGACGCCCATCGCCTTGCGGTGGCCGTGCTTGCGCAGCCCCTTGACCAGAGAGTCCCTGTCCGCGCCCTCGATCGGCTTTTCGCCCGCTTCATAGACCGGGGCGACCAGCACCGCGTCGGCGTCGTTGAAGCAGTTGCAGAACTGGTCGAACAGGTCGTGCAGACGGGAATAACGGTGCGGCTGCACGACAGCGATCACCTTGCCGTCGGCCACGTCGCGCGCTGCCTTCAGGACAGCGGAGATTTCCACCGGATGGTGCCCGTAATCGTCGATGACGCGCGCGCCGTTCCAGCCCCCCACGTCTGTGAAGCGGCGCTTCACGCCGGCAAAACCGTTCAGGGCGTCCCGCACTTGGTCTTCCGTGCCGCCCAGCCCGCGCACCGCGGTCGCGGCGGCGGTGGCGTTCTGGACATTGTGACGCCCGGCCATGGGTAGGCGCAGCCCCTTCCAGGTTTCCTCGACCTCTCCGTCGGCGTCATGGAAAACAAGGTCGAATACCGTCACGCCGCCCTGCGGGGTCATGTTCACGATGCGCGCCTGGGCCTGCGGGTTGAAACCGTAAGTGACCAGCCGGCGGTTCTCGACCCGGCTGGCGAGGTTCTGGACCTCCGGATGGTCCACGCAAACCACGGCAAAGCCATAAAACGGAATCGTCTCTACGAAACGGTCGAAGGCGGCGCGCAGATTGTCGAAGCTGCCATAGTGGTCCATGTGCTCCGGGTCGATATTGGTGACGATGGCCACCGTGCCGCGCAGGCGCAGGAAGGAGCCGTCGGACTCGTCCGCCTCCACCACCATCCAGTCGCCCTCGCCCAGCTTGGCGTTGGCGCCATAGGCATTGATGATGCCGCCATTGATGACGGTGGGGTCGAACCCGGCCACGTCCATCAGCGCGGCGACCATGGAGGTGGTCGTCGTCTTGCCATGTGTCCCGGCGACCGCAACGGTGTGGCGCAGGCGCATCAGCTCGGCCAGCATTTCGGCGCGGCGGACCACGGGAATCTTGTGCTCTCGGGCTGCGACGACTTCCGGGTTATCCGGCTTGACGGCGGTGGAGACCACCACCGCGCCGGCGCCGGAGACATTGCTTTCCGCGTGGCCGATATGGATCGTCGCGCCGAGTTTTCTCAGGCGCTCCACATTGGCGTTTTCCTTGATGTCCGAGCCGTGAACCTCATAGCCGAGATTGAGCATCACCTCGGCGATGCCGCTCATGCCGATGCCGCCAATGCCGACAAAATGTATGGGGCCGACCTCGTAGGGGACCGGGTCCGTCTTCTTCATTCCTGCTCCTCTGGGGCCCCGGGATCCGCGACGGCTTCAGCCAGCGCGGCGAGGCGTTCGGTGGCGTCCGGCCGACCGGCGGTTTTCGCCGCCGCCGCCCGGCGCGCCAGATCTTCGCTATCTCCGAGGCGGGTTTGCAACAGAGCGGCAAGTCCCTCAATGCTCAATTCATCTTCGGACACGACGTCTGCGGCGCCAACGTCCGCCAGGCTGCGCGCATTTTCAGTCTGGTGGTCGTCCATGGCGATTTTGAGGGGGATCAGGATGGCGGGCCGCCCTACGGCCGCCAGTTCCGACACAGTGGACGCGCCGGCGCGGGCAATCACCAGATGCGCGCCGCGCAGATGGCCCGCCACGTCGCGAAAGAACGGCTCGCAAACCGCGACGACGCCGGCCTCGCGATAGGTCTCGCGCGCGGCGTCCAGATTTTCCTCGCGCGTCTGCTGCACGACTTCCAGCCGGCTGCGGATATCCTGCGGCAAGCGGGCCACCGCCGCCGGAACCGTCTCGCTGAGGATGCGCGCGCCCAGGCTGCCGCCCAGCACCACAAGACGAAGATGGTCGTCCGGCGCTTCATAGGGCGCGCCGGCCGCTTTCAGGATCGGGGCGCGCAGCGGATTGCCTGTCACCTGCCAGCAGTCGCGGGCCTTGTCGGGCAGCCGCGCCAGACGGTCGAAGCCGCTGGCGACCACCGCCGCCGTTCCGGCGCGCACGCGGTTTACACGGCCCAGAACGGCGTTCTGCTCATGGATGATGATCGGAATGTTCAGCGACTTCGCCGCCATCATGGCGGGGAAAGCCGGATAGCCGCCAAAGCCGATCAGGATATCGGGGCGTTGGTCCTTCATCAGGCGCCGGGCCTGCCGGTAGCCGCGCCAGATGGCGAGACTGGCCATCGGCCAGGTCCAGGGCTTCGACTTGATGATGGAAGCCGCGCTCAGCGTACGCCGGTCATCGGCGGGAATTCCGTCCGCATGGCGCATGCCGCGCGCATCTGTGAGCAGGGAAATGGCCCAGCCGCGCGCTTTAAGCGTTTCCGCCAGCGCCTGCGCCGGAAACATATGTCCGCCGGTGCCCCCGGCGGCCAGAACGGCGCGGCGCGCGGTCATGAAGAGCGTTCATAGACGCCCGGGCGCCGCCGCGTCATGGCCAGCAGCAAGCCCGCGGTGACGGACGTGGCCAGCATTGACGACCCGCCATAGGAGATGAAGGGCAGCGTCATGCCCTTTGGCGGCACAAGATGCAGGTTCACGGCGATATTGATGAAGGCCTGCAGGCCCAGAAGCAGGGTCAGCCCGGCGGCGGCCAGTTGCATGAAGGGCTCGTTCAGGCGCAGGGCCGAACGCAGGCCGCGCCAGATGACGACGCCGAACAGGCCCGTAATCAGCAGGCACGCCAGCAGGCCGAATTCCTCCGCCGCGACCGCAAAAATGAAATCGGTGTGGGCGTCGGGCAGGAAATGTTTCACTTCGCCTTCGCCGGGCCCGCGCCCGAACAGGCCGCCGCGCCCCACCGCCTCCAGCGCGCGGTCGATCTGATAAGTGTCGCCGCTTTCCGGGTTCAGGAAACGGTCCACGCGGCTGGCGACATGCGGGAAAACGAAATAGGCCGCCGCCGATCCCATCAGCGCCATCGCGCCCAGCGCGGCGGTCCAGATCCACGGCATGCCGGCGAGGAAGAACAGCGCCCCGAACGCGGTGGTCAGCAGCACGGTCTGGCCGAAATCGGGCTGAAGCAGCAGCAGCGTGACGCAGGCCAGATAAAGAACGAACGCGATGATCGCGGCGGGTGCGGCGGTGCCGCGCCTCTGCTCGGCGAACAGCCAGCCCGCGATGACGATCAGGGCGGGCTTGAGAAATTCCGAGGGCTGCAGCGAGAACCCGGCAAAGCGCAACCACCGCGTCGCGCCCTTCACCTCCACGCCCATGACCAGCGTGGCGGCGGTCAGCGCCATGGCGCCAAGAAGGATCAGCGCCGCCACGCGGCGGGCGCCGCGCGGATCAAGGCTGGAAAGCGCCAGCATAACCGCCGCGCCGATGCCGGCATAGAAGCCGTGGCGATAGAGGAAATGGAACGGGTCGGTGATCGACAGGCGATCCGCGGCGGCCGGGCTGGCCGCCAAAGACAGCAGGAAACCGATCGCGATCAGCAGGCCGAACGTGCCCAGCAGCACGCGGTCGACGCTCCACCACCATTCGGCAAAGGCGGACCGGTCGGTGCGTGAAATGGCGATCATGCGCTGGCTCCCTGAATCGACGCGGAATCACGGGTGATTCGCTCAACGATTCGCCGGAATGTATCGCCGCGATCTTCGAAATCCTTAAACTGGTCGAAAGAGGCGCAGCCGGGAGACAGCAGGACGACCGGGTCCGGGGCGCCGCTGGCGCGCGCATCGGCCAGCGCCCGCGCCACGGCGGTTTCCATGTCACCGGACTTGTCGACCGGCATGACATCCTTGAGACCGCGGGCGAAACCGTCCTGCGCCTCGCCGATCAGGTAGGCCTTGGAAATGCGGGGAAACAGGTCGCTGAGGGATTTCAGGGACTCGTCCTTCGCGCGGCCGCCGGCGATCCAGTAGATATTGCCGTAAACCGCCAGCGCCTGACGCACGGCGTCGAAATTGGTCGCCTTGGAATCATTGACGAAGGCGACGCCGTCGATTTCCGCGATCTTCTCCAGCCGGTGCGCGAGGCCGGGAAAGCTTTTCAGGCCGTCCCGGATGGCGTCGGCGCTGAGGCCCGCCGCGCGCGCGGCGGCGAAGGCGGCGGCAATGTTCTGGTGATTATGACGGCCGGGCAGCGTTTCCACCGCGTCCAGCTCGGCCACCTGCCGCACGCTGGTTCCCGTGGCGTCATAAAGCGCGCCGCCCAGCGCATAGACGCCGCGGCTGAGCGCGCGGCCGGAGGAGACCGGAATCACATTGCGCCCCCCCTTCGCCAGCCAGCCCGTTGCGATCCTGCGCGTGTGTTCGTCGTCGACGCCGATAATGGCGGCGTCCGTGGGCCGCTGGTTCTGGAAAATGCGGGTCTTGGCGCGGACATAGCCCTCCATCCCGCCATGACGGTCCAGATGGTCGGGCGAGACATTCAGCAGCAGGGCCGCGTCACAGCGCAGCGAATGGGCAAGGTCCAGCTGGTAGGAGCTGAGCTCCAGCACATAGACCGCCCCGGAATGCGGCGGGTCGAGGTCCAGAACGCCGCGCCCGATATTGCCGCCGACCTGCGCGTCCAGCCCGGCATGGTGGAAAAGATGGCCCAGCAGGGCCGTGGTGGTGGATTTGCCATTGGTGCCGGTAATGCCGATGACGCGCGGGCGCTGGTTCTCCGGCAGGGCGTTCACGGCCAGCGCGAACAGCTCGATATCCCCGATCACCGGCACGTCCACCGACTCCGCCATTTTCACATAGCGGTGCGGCTCCGGATGGGTCAGGGGAAAGCCGGGGGAGAGCACAACAGCGGCCAGATCCGACCAGTCGCGGGCGTTCAGATCCGTCACCGTCAGGCCTTCGGCCTTCGCGCGGGCCTGCGCCTCTTCATTGTCGTCCCAGCAGATGACGCTCGCGCCGCCGGCCTGCAGCGCGCGGGCCGCCGTCAGGCCCGAACGGGCCAGGCCGATAACCGCGACCGTCTGGTCTCGATATGCGGCGACGGGGATCATTCTAGCGGAGTTTCAGCGTGGCGAGGCCGATCAGCGCCAGTACCACCGCGATGATCCAGAACCGGATCACGATGGTCGGCTCCTGCCAGCCCAGCTTCTCGAAATGGTGGTGGATCGGCGCCATGCGGAACACGCGCTTGCCGGTGAGGCGATAGCTGGCGACCTGCACCATGACCGACAGCGCCTCCAGGAAGAACAGCCCGCCAATGACGCCCAGCACGATCTCGTGCTTCACGGCCACCGCCGTCGCGCCCAGCATGCCGCCGAGCGCCAGCGAGCCGGTATCGCCCATGAAGACCATCGCAGGCGGGGCGTTCCACCACAGGAAGCCAAGCCCCGCACCCAGAAGCGCGCCCAGAAGAACCGCCAGCTCGCCGGTGCCGGGGGTCAGATGAATGTTCAGATAATCGGCGAAGATGGCGTTGCCGCTGAGATAGGCGATGAAGGCGAACGAGGTCGCGGCGATCATCACCGGCACGATGGCCAGGCCGTCCAGCCCGTCCGTCAGGTTCACCGCATTGCCGGTGAACACGATCACCAGCATGCCGAAGACGATAAAGAACGGCCCGAGATTGATCAGAACATCCTTGAAGAAGGGCAGCGCCAGCGAGGTGCCGAAATTGGCCGGCGCGTCCTCCGCCCCGCCAATCTGGGTCAGCACGTAAACGGCGATGGCGGCGATAATAAACTCCGCCAGAAGCTTCAACTTGCCGCCCAGCCCTTCGCTCGTCTGTTTTGTGACCTTGCGGTAGTCGTCGATGAAGCCGACCAGGCCGAAGCCCAGCGTGACCATGAAGACCACCCAGACATAGGGGTTATGCAGGTCGCCCCAGAGGATGACGGACACCGACAGCGCCAGCAGGATCAGGAAACCGCCCATGGTCGGCGTGCCCGCCTTGGCGACGATATGTCCCTCCGGCCCGTCCAGCCGGATCGGCTGCCCCTTGCCCTGGCGCATCCGCAGAAAGCCGATCAGCGGCTTGCCGAACAGGAACGCGACCAGAAGCGCGGTCATCAGCGCCCCGCCGGAGCGGAAGGTGATGTACTGGAAAACATTGAAAAGCGGGAACTGGTCCGCCAGCGGAAATAGAAATTCGTAAAGCATCAGCCCCCCTTGAGCGCCGCGGCCACACGGCTCATGCCCGACGCGTTCGATCCCTTTACAAGCACCACGTCGCCGGGGCGGATCGCCCCCCGGAGCGCATCCGAAACCTCGCCGCCGCTTGCATAGCGCCCGCCCCTGGCGGAGGCCGGCAGCGCATCCCAGAGCGCCCCCATCAACTCGCCCGAAACGAAGACAAGGTCCACCCCCGCCGCCGCAATCGGTCCGGCCAGGCGGGCGTGGTAATCGGCGGCGTCATCGCCCAGCTCCAGCATCTCGCCCAGAACCGCGATACGCCGCCCCTCGCCTTCCGGCTGACGGCCGCCAAGCGCGGCCAGCGCGGCGCGCATGGAGACCGGATTGGCGTTGTAGGAATCGTCGATCAGGGTGAATGGCTTGCCGTCCGCGCTGGCCTGAATCACTCCGCCGCGCCCGGCCGGGGCCTGAAACGCCGACAGGGCCGCCGCCGTTGTCTGCGCGTCCACGTCCGCCATGGCGGCGCAGGCGAAGACGCAGGCCGCGTTCTCCGCCCAGTGCGCGCCAGGAATGGGAATCTGAAACTTCAGCGTCTCGCCAAAGACGGCGATCTCGCCCTCCCCGCCTGTATCGCCGCTGCGGTAATCCAGAATACGCGCATCGGCGTCCGCCGCGCGGCCGAACGTGACGATGCGCCGGTCCCCGGCGGCGGCGCGCAGGCGGCCGGATTGCGGGTCATCGGCATTGATGACGGCGACTCCGTCCGCTTCAAGCCCGGAAAAAATCTCCGCCTTCGCGTCGGCGATGGCCTCGAGGGATTTGAAAAAGCCGATATGCGCCTCGCCGATGCGGGTGATGGCCGCGACATGGGGCTTCACCAGACCTGAAAGGTCGGTCAGTTCGCCGGCGTGATTCATCCCCAGTTCGAACACGGCGCGCTGGGTGTCAGCGGGCATGCGGGCCAGCGTCAGGGGCGCGCCCCAGTGATTATTGAACGAGCGCGCGGAGGCGTGCGCGCGGCCCGCCTTCGCGAAGACCGCGGCCAGCGCCTCTTTTACGCTCGTCTTGCCGACGCTTCCGGTGACCGCAACACGCCGCGCGTCAGAGCGTTCGCGCGCCGCGGCGCCCAGATCGCGCAGCGCCTGCAGCGTGTCATCGACGACAAGCTCCCGCCCGGCGCCGCTTTCGCGCTCGACCAGCGCCGCGGAGGCGCCATTTCCAAACGCGCTGGCGACGAACTCATGCCCGTCACGCTGGTCTTTCAGCGCCACGAACAGATCGTCCGCCCTGATTTCCCGCGTGTCGATGGAGACGCCGTTTGCCACCCACGGCCCGCCGGTCAGCCGCCCGCCGGTGGCGGCGGCTGCATCCTCGGCGCGCCAGAGCGGGTCAGTCATCGGCGTGTTCCAGCGCGGCGACGGCGGCGCGCGCTTCCTCGACATCGTCGAAGGAGCGCGTGTCGGGGCCGTAGATCTGATAGGTCTCATGCCC
>NZ_JACESD010000063.1:0-14632 GCF_013911995.1 Euryhalocaulis sp. | reverse complement strand
CATCTACGGCTTCCCCTTCTTCAACTACACGGTGCCGACGGAGAACTGGGCGGGCATGGAGTTCCGCGCCCGGTGGCTGATGGAACATTGCGATCCCGGCCTGGTGGTTCTGACGCTGGATCCGCTCACGTTCCGCGTCGAATCCTATACCGACGACTATCTGCGCCTCGACCCGCCGGAAATGACGGGCCGTAATCCGCTGCTTTACCGCCTCGATTATCTCCGCACCCCGATGAGCAGCATCCTGCGTCTCGAATCCAGCCGCGATGACCGTTTCCAGTACGACGCCGATACCGGCCACTGGAGCATTCCCGCCTCCGAACATGCGCGGGCGGCGGGGCGCGGGCTGGATGAGAAAGGGCGATGCGGCGCGCGGCGGCTGCGCGGGGACAAAGCGCCCCGCTTCCGCCCGCAGATCGAATCGATGGAGGCCATCAAGGACACCGCCCGCCAGACCGGAACCGACCTCCTCTGGGCCGTCACGCCGCTCAGCTCGACCTACCAGAACCGCTTTGACATCGAATTCTATCGCGGCTGGGCGCTGCAAATGCTGGGCGTCACGGAAGAGTTCCTGTTTCTGGCCGGCTACAATCCCTTCACCACGGACGGCACGGCCTATTGGGAGTATAGTCACTTCCGCTACACCGCCGCCGGCCCCTTCATCCGGGAAAGCTTGAAGCATCGCGATACGGCGCTGAACGGCGTCTGGACGCAGGGCGCGGCGGAGGATTTTGCCGCCGCGCTGACGGCCAATTATGCCGCGCACCGCGCCCGTTGCGCGAAAAAGACCAAAGGGAGCTGATCCCGATGAACCGGCTGCGGTTCATACTCTGCCTCCTGCTGATCCCCGCCGCGGCCGCCGCCACCGTCGCCCCGCGTTATATTGCTGATCCATACGGGGTTTTCCGCACTGTCGGCGCGCCCACCCACAAACAGGTCAATCTGCGCATCGTGAAGCAGGACCGGCTACAGGCCGGGTGCGCGGGGGCGGATTCCTTTGTCCTCGGAAACTCCCGCGCAACAGCCTACGAAACCGCCGCCCTGGAGGAGATCTATGGCGGCCGCTTCTACAGCCTGAACATTCCCGCCGACACCTGGCGCGGCATAGAGCTGCGGGCGTTATGGCTGATCGAACATTGCGGCCCGGCCCGGCTGGTCGTGTCCATGAGTCCGATGGGCTTCCGCTACGGCTTCTTTGACGAATCCTACGCCCGGATGGAGCCGGCGGCGATTTCCGGGCGGGCCGACTGGCTTGTCCGCGCCGACTTTCTCCGCGCGCCCGTGTCGGCCCTGTTCACCAACGCCGCGAGCGAAGGGCAATTCCTCTACGACCCCGAAACGGGCCACTGGCAGTATCCTGCGATCGAGGCCCGCCGCGCGGCGGGGGAGCCGTTTGCCGGCGTGGATCAGTGTGCGTTGCGCGGTGTCCGCAAATACCGGCCCAAACGTTACGCCGGCCAGAAACGCGCCATCGCCCGCATCCGCGACGCGGCTAGCGCCGCCGGCGTGGACGCGGTTTTCGTGGTGGAGCCGCTCAGCGCCACGATCCTCACCCGCATGGATGTTGAAACCTATACTGGCTGGCTGGCGGACGTCGCGCCGGCCGCCCCGGAACTGGTCTTTCTTGGCGGGTTTCACGATTTCACGCTGGACGGGCTGAATTACTGGGACCAGACCCATTTCCGGCCCGGCCCCACCACGGCGCTCCTGCATCAGGCGCTGCAAAATCGCGACGGCCCCATGGTCGGCGTCTGGTCGCGTCCCCATTATGACCGTCTGACCGGCATCGTGGCGGCCAATTACGCCGGCCACGCCTATCTCTGCGACGGAAAAAGCGGCGGCTGAGCGGATATCATGACTCTGGATGGCGGCGACGGCTTCAAATATCTGCCCGGCCATTTCGACCGCGCGGCGCAGGAAAGCCTTGTCGAAACGGTCCGCGCCGGGGTCGAGGCCGCGCCGCTTTACCGCCCCTCAATGCCGCGCACGGGGCAGAAGCTCTCCGTCCGCATGACCAATTTCGGTCCGCTGGGCTGGGTCACAGACCAGAAGGACGGCTATCGCTATGAACCCGCCCACCCGGTTACCGGCGGCCCCTGGCCCGCCATGCCCGCCGTCATGCTGGACCTGTGGCGGACGGTCACCGACTATCCGGCGCCGCCGGAAGCCTGTCTGGTGAATTTCTATGATCCGGACGCCCGGATGGGTCTGCACATCGACTGGGACGAGGAAGCGGCCAACGCCCCGGTCGTCTCGGTCAGCCTCGGCGATGACGCCCTGTTCCGTCTGGGCGGGCCGCAGCGCAAGGGCAAGACGCGTTCGCTGCGTCTGAAATCGGGCGACGTCGTCGTTCTGGGCGGCGCATCGCGGCGTTTCTATCATGGCGTGGACCGCATCTATCCGGGCACCAGCGCGCTATTGCCCCGGGGCGGCCGCATCAATCTCACGCTCCGCCGGGTGACGCTTCCGGACTGAACGGAAGCTGCGCCGGCGCTTCAGCCTGAGTTCATGCCCGGCGTGACAGGGTTGCAACGTATCCGGCGGACCGGCGCCTGTGCGGGAACCGGCTTATCTCCCGCGCGTTTGCCCCCGTCACGAGCGTTGATGAAAGGAATAAACGTCATGTACGCCAAGATTTCACTCCTTGCCGCCGCGGGTCTTCTTGCTGCGGCATGCACGAGCACCGGCAATGTTGAACGCAACGCCATCGGCGGCGCGGCCCTTGGCGGCATCGCCGGCGCGGCCATCGGCAACAATGTCGGCGACGGCGACGCCCAGCGCGGCGCGGCGATCGGCGCGGCGGTTGGCGGCGCGGCCGGCGCCTATAAAGGCTATCGCGAAGACCAGCGCGTCCAGGGCCGTCAGGGCCCCAATGGCGGCGACCTCTATTATGATGAGCGCGCCCGCCGCTATTTCTATGTCGATCGCGACGGCTGCACCTATTGGCAGAACGGCCAGTATCGCGGCTGCTAGTCGAAGCGCTCGCACACACACATGAAAACGCGCGGCTCTTGCGGGCCGCGCGTTTTTCTTATGGGCGGAATAGAAATTTCCGATGCCGCAAAGACTTGCGAACGGCTAGTTGAGAATTATTCTCAACTTCATGTTCAGGTTCGATGCAGCCCTTCTCAAGACCGGCACCTATGCGCTGATGCATCTCGTCGTTGCGGTGGCCGTGGCGTTTGCGCTGACGCGCAATCTGCACGCCGCCCTCGCCATCGGTTTGCTGGAGCCTTTCGTCCAGACCATCGCCTATACGGTGCATGAGCGGGCGTGGCGCCGCCGGGCGGCCCGCGCCGGGGCGCGGGTATCCGCCTAGACCTTGAAGTCCGTGGTTCCGCCGGTGCTTTCGCCGCCGGGCGCGGTCTGGCCGCTGCCCTGTCCGCCGCCCTGCGGCCCGGTGGACACCGCCACCATCGCCGCGCGCAGCGGGCGCTCGCCCAGCACATAACCCACCTGCATCACCTCCGCGACGCGGCCCGAGGGAACATCGGACGGCATCTGCGTCACCGCCTGATGGCGGTTCGGATCAAAGGCTTCGCCCTTCGGATTTTCCTGTTCGACTCCATGACGCTCGAAAGCGCGCATCAGTTCGCGCTGCGTCATCTCCACGCCGGACAGCAGGTTTTTCGCCAGCTCGGACCGCCCTTCGTCGGACCCTTCCGGCACGCTTTCCAGCGCCCGCGTCAGATTGTCGGCGACCGAGATCAGGTCCGTGGCGAACCGTTCGATGGCGTAGGTGCGCGCCGCCTGCACATCGCGTTCGGCGCGCTTGCGCGTGTTTTCCAGCTCCGCCAGCGCCCGCAGCGCGCGGTCGCGCAAATCCTCGTTCTCCGCCTGCAGCTTGGCCAGCGGGTCATTGGAAGCGTCCAGATCGCCCCCGGCGCTCGCCGCCGCTTCCGCGGCCTCTTCCATCGCTTCGATGTCTTCCGGCGCCGGGCCGGCTTCGTCTTCGCGGTTTTCGTCACTCATTATCCAGCATCCGTCCTACAAGGCGCGCGGTGTAATCGATCATCGGGATCACGCGCGCATAATTCAGGCGCGTGGGACCGACAACCCCCAGCGCGCCGACAACTTTTCTCTCCCGGTTCATATAGGGAGCCACGACCAGGCTCGAACCCGAAAGACTGAATAAGGGATTTTCCGCGCCGATAAAGATGCGCACGCCTTCCGCCTCGCGCGTCTGGTCCAGCAGGGAGATCAGCTCCTCTTTCCGCTCCAGATCGTCAAACAACAGGCGGATCCGCTCCAGATCCTCCGCCGCGCCGAATTCTTCCAGCAGGCGCGACCGGCCCCGCACGATCAGCATGCGCTTGGCCTCGCCCCCGCTCCATTCCGCCAGTCCGGTGGAGACCAGCCGCTCCGCCGCCTCGTCCAGCGCCGCCTGACCGGCGGACAGCTCCTCGCGGATATCCGCCTGCGCCTGCGCCAGCGTGCGTCCCTTCAGCCGCGCGGACAGGTAGTTTCCGGCCTCGACCAGCGCCGACGGCGTCAGGCCCTCGGGCGTGGCCATGATGCGGTTTTCGACATTGCCGTCCTCGAACACCAGCACCGTCATGGTCTGGCCGTTCCCCAGGCTGACGAACTCCACGTGTTTCAGGCCCGCATCGCGCGCCGGCGTGGTGACCAGCCCGGCCCCGCCGGCCAGCCCGGAAACCATCTCGCCCACCGATTCCAGCACCTGGTCCATGGACTGGCCCGCGCCCTTGATGCGCACATCGATCTGGCTCCGCTCGTCCTCGGTCAGGTCGCCGATCTGCAAGAGGCCGTCGACGAACATGCGCAGCCCGGCATGGGTGGGCAGGCGTCCGGCGCTGGCGTGCGGCGCGGTCAGCAGCCCCATCTGCGCCAGGTCCGACATGGTGTTGCGGATGGAGGCGGGCGATAGGCCGATGCTCTGGATGCGCGAAATCGTCCGCGACCCCACCGGCTCGCCGGTCGAGAGATAGGATTCCACGACCTCCCGGAAGATGGTGCGCGCGCGGCTGTCCAGCTCAACGGCGCCGCTCTCTGGTTTCTTCTCATCCATTTCAACACCATAGCTAGGCGAGGCGGGCCGCCTCCGCAATCGGCTCTTGGGCTGGAAGCCGCCCCGCGCTACAGCTTCGCGCAACCTGCCGCCTCAACCCCCCCCGACTAAGGACAAGAGCCGATATGAGACCTCACGACCGTGCGCGCGACGCCCTCCGAGATGTGACGCTGGAGCCCGGCGCGGCGATCTATGCGGAAGGCTCCTGCCTTGCCCGGTTCGGCGGCACGCATGTGCTGTGCGCGGCCAGCGTGGAAAATTCGGTTCCGCCCTGGATGCGCGGCTCGGGCCGCGGCTGGGTGACGGCGGAATACGGCATGCTGCCCCGCGCCACCCATACGCGCGGCCAGCGCGAAGCGGCGCGCGGGAAACAGTCCGGCCGCACGCAGGAAATCCAGCGCCTGATTGGCCGCTCCTTACGCGCCTGTGTCGACCTGCAGGCGCTGGGCGAACGCCAGGTCATTCTCGATTGTGATGTCATTCAGGCCGATGGCGGCACCCGCACCGCGGCCATCACCGGCGCCTGGGTCGCTCTGAAACGCGCCTGTAATTTCCTGATAGAGGAAGGCGTGATGAAGACCGACCCGGTGTTCGATCAGGTGGCGGCCATTTCCTGCGGCGTGGTTGACGACCAGACGCGCCTCGATCTGGAATATGAAGAAGACAGCCGCGCCCAGGCCGACGGCAATTTCGTGCTCTCGGCCTCCGGCGGCATCATCGAGGCGCAGGTCACCGCCGAGGACCGCGCCATCAGCGATGAGGATTTTCAGGAATTGATGCGTCTGGCCAAAACCGGCTGCACGGATCTGTTCGCGTTGCAGAAAGCGGCGCTGGGCTAGGGCCTACTCCGCGGCGTTCTCTGACGCCTTTGCGTCGTTCGCCGCTGTCCCGTCTTCTTCGTCATCGACAAATTGCAGGATGTCGCCGGGCTGGCACTCCAGCTCGCGGCACAGCGCCTCCAGCGTCGTGAAGCGCACGGCTTTGGCCTTGCCGGTTTTCAGAATCGACAGATTGGCCAGCGTCACCCCGACACGGTCGCACAGCTCGGTCAGCGACATACGCCGCTCCAGAAGCACTCGGTCCAGGGTCACTTGAATCGCCATTGCCGTCCTTATCTAGATGGTCAGCTTCTGTTCGTCACGCATGCGCGCGCCCTCGCGGAACACCTCCGCCATAACCATCAGCGTCAACACGGAGAACCAGACGGAGAGGGAAATATCCACGTTCAGATATTCCGCCGGCGTGGAATCCTCCGGCAGGAAATACATCAGCGCCGCCGCGGTTCCGCCCAGCAGGTAGCGCGACAGCTCCCAGACCGCCAGCGCGATCCAGACCACGCGCAGATGAACCGCGTTCTGTTCGACAAACGGGTCGCCCTGGGACAGCGTCGCGAAGATCTTCCGCAGCCGCCCGACAATGATCAGCGCCGCGCCCACCGTGATGAACATGATGGCGTTGGCCAGCACGGCCAGCGCGGGCGACAACTGCTCGACCTCAAGCCCCAGATCGAATCCGAACGACACCAGCAACAGCGCCAGTCCCGCCACGCCGGCGAAGAAAAGCGCGATCCACAGGAAGATACTGAAGATTCTCAGCGCCACGCGCAGTATGGATGCGATAGAGCGGTGTCCGAGCGCTTTCATCTCTCTCCCTTGGCGAACCGGTTTCGTCAAGACTTGTTGTTATTCGATAAACACGTATCGACTTTCGATGAAATCCGCAAGAGCACAATCGCATCAAGGCATTACAATGTTTTCATTCACGAAGATCGTCGTCGCCAGCCACAATGAGGGAAAGGTGCGCGAAATCCGCGATCTCCTTGTTCCGCTGGGCATAGAGACCGTCTCGGCCGGGGAGCTGGGTCTGGACGATCCGGAAGAAACCGAACCGACGTTCGAAGGCAACGCCGCGCTAAAGGCCCGCGCCGCGGCGGAGGCGTCCAGCCTCCCCGCCCTGTCGGATGATTCCGGTCTCGCCGTCGCTGCGCTGGACGGCGCGCCCGGCATCTATTCGGCGCGCTGGGCGGGGGAGCCGCGCGATTTCGGCAGGGCGATGGAGAAGGTCTGGACCGCGATGTCGGAGGCGGAAAGCGATGACCGCGCCGCGAAATTCGTCTGCGTTCTGGCGCTGGCCGAGCCGGGCGGCGTCCATACCTGGCGCGGAGAGGTGGAGGGCGAAATCGTCTGGCCGCCGCGCGGCGGCAAGGGCTTCGGCTATGACCCGATTTTCCAGCCCCCTGGCCGCAAAGAGACCTTCGCCGAGATCGAACCGCAGGAAAAACACGCCATGAGCCACCGCGCCCGCGCCTTTGACAAATTTCTCGCCGCGCTGAAATCCGGCGCGGAGCCGCGCGCATGATCGCCGCCCTCTTTGGCCTGTTCGCCTTCGCCGCCGCCCAGTCCGCCGATCTTCCCGTAGAGCAGGAACTGGACGTGCGCGAGCTGGACGCCGGGGTGTGGATGCACACCTCCTATCGCGACCTGCCCGAATATGGCCGCGTCGGCTCCAACGGCCTGATCGTGGAGCGCGCGGATTCCGTGGTTCTCATCGACACCGCCTGGGGCGAGCCGGCCACCGAAAAGTTGATGGACTGGGTGGCGCGCGAGATCGGCAAGCCCGTGAAGCTGGTCGTCATCACCCATTCGCACGAGGACCGCACGGCCGGACTCCCCGTCACCAAGGCCGCCGGCGCGGCCAGCATTGGTCTCAACAAGACCGCGCAGATCATGATGTCGGAGGGCCGCGGCGGTCTGGACATCGGCGCGGTCGGCAAGAGCTTCGGCATTGATGAGGGCTATGACGGGATGGAGGTCTTCTATCCCGGCCACGGTCACGCGGAGGATAATATCGTCGTCTATGTCCATCGCGCGAACCTGTTGTTCGGCGGCTGCCTGATCCGCGCGGCGGACGCCACGTCCATGGGCAACACCGCCGACGGCAATCTCGAAACCTGGGCCGAGGCCGCCGAAGCTCCGGCAGAGCGCTTCCCGGGGATAGAGGTGATCGTCCCCGGCCACGGCCAACCCGGCGGTCCCGAACTGATGGCGCATACCGCGGAGCTGGCGCGCGCCGCGCTGGATCAGTGACCCGGCCCGCCCTCGGTCTCTATGCGCACTGGCCCTGGTGCGCCCGCATATGCCCCTATTGCGATTTCAACGTCTATCGCGCCAGGGGCGCGGATACGGACGCCATGACCGCCGCCCTGACCGGCCATGTCGGCCTGTGGGCGGAGCATATGGAGCCCCGTCCGCTGGCCAGCCTGCATTTCGGCGGCGGCACTCCTTCGCTGGCCCCGCCTGCGACCATCGCGGCGGTGATCAAGGCCGCCGATGCGCGGTTCGGCTTTGCGCCGGACGCCGAAATCGGCCTTGAAGCCAATCCCGAAGACGCTGACCCGGAACGCTGGCGCGCCTTCCGCGATGCCGGGGTGGAGCGCGTCTCGCTCGGCGTGCAGGCCCTGGACGATGACGCCCTGAAATCTTTGGGGCGCATGCACAGCGCCGATCAGGCGCGGCGCGCCATCGCGCTGGCGCTGGAGATTTTTCCGCGCGTCTCTATCGACCTGATCTATGCCCGCCCGGACCAGACCGCCGAAGCGTGGGAGGCGGAGCTGGAGGAAGCGCTCGGCTTCGGCCTGAAGCATCTCTCCGCCTATCAGCTGACCATTGAACCCGGCACCGCCTTCGAAAAACGCGCCGCGCGCGGTCAACTGGATACGCCTGAAGAAGACAGCGCCGCGCAATTTTATGAGATCACGCAGGAGATTTGCGCCGCGCGCGGCCTGCCCGCCTATGAGGTTTCGAACCACGCCAGCGGCCCGGCGCATCAGAGCCGCCATAACCGCCTCTACTGGACCTCGCAGGACTGGATCGCCATTGGCCCCGGCGGCCATGGCCGCCTCTGGGCGGACGGTGACGCGCGCCGCGGTTTCGCGCTGGCCCGCCGTCCGGACGCCTATCAGGCGGCGGTGTCGGCGGGCGAACTCTGGGAAGAGGACGAAACCCTCTCTCCGCTGGATGCGGCGCGCGAGATGATCCTGATGGGTCTGCGCATCACCGACGGTCTGGACCGCGCGTGCCTGCGCGCCGCCACCGGCCAGGATGTCGATGCGGACGCCCTTGCGCGCCTGACCGGTCAGGGCCTCGTGGCGGGCGATGAAACCCGCATCAAGGCCACGCGAAAGGGCCGTCCCGTGCTGGACTATGTCGCCGGGGCGCTCTGCCCTTAGGATTCCGGCGGGAAGCGCGTCGGAGCCGGCTGAACCTGCTGGAACCCGCCGGCCGTCAGCTCATAGATGGCCAGCGCCCGCTCGGCGATATTCTCCTGATCGAAACGGAACAGACCGCCCGCGCCCAGAAAGCCTTGCGGATTGGCCAGTTTCAGCTCCGCCTGACGCCCGCGCGCCCCGGCCAGGTGATCGGCGATCGCCACCGCGTCATAGGCCAGGCTCGCCAGCCGCGACGGGCCGGATCCATAAGCGGCGCGATAGGCGTTTTCGAACCGCGTCTGCGCGTTCTCGTCCGGTCCGGCGATCAGCGCCCCGCGCAGCGAGGCCACGCCCCGCAGCGTAATTTGAGACCGCCACAGCGCGGAGCCCATCAGCAGCGTGTCCCGCCCCTCGAAATTATGGATCGACAGGATCGGCGCCAGCTCGACCAGCGAATCCCCGGTCTCGGTCAGGAACAGCGCCCCGAAACTCCCCCGGCTCTGGTCCAGCCGCGTGATGGCGGCGGTGGAGGCGTCGGCGTTGAACAGCGGATAGATCTCGCTGGTCGCAAAGCTCAAGCCCCCCGGCATCGCGCCGTTCTCGCGCAGGCGCTGGTCGAAGCGCCGCGTATATTCATTGGTCGGCCCCAGCAGCGCCGCCGCGCCGGCGCCCTGGCTGGCCGCGTAACGGCTCAGCGCCTCCACCTCTTCCTCCGGCGGGTAGGACAGCAGATACGCCCCTTCGCCCGCCACCATGCGGTCGGTGGAAAAGGCGATCACCGGCACGCCCTGCGCCCAGGCCACATCCGCCGCGGCGGTCACGGATTCGGCGAATAGCGGCCCCAGGATCACGTCCGCGCCCTCGCGCAGCGCCGATTGCGCCGCCGCGCGGGCGCCCGCCGCGCGGCCGCCCGTGTCTTTTGGAATGATCAGCAGCGAATCGCCGCCCCGTTCGAACAGCGCCAGCTGCGCGGCGTCCAGCATGGAGGCCGCCTCGTTCCGCGCCGCCTCGTTGCTGGCCGAAAACGGCAGCAGCAGCGCCGCGCGGATGACCGTGCGGTCTTCCATGTGCGGCGGCTTGATATAGCTGTCCGGCTCTTCGGCGTCGCGCGGGTCCGGCTCGTCCGGTTCTTCCAGAACGATATCGGGTTCTTCCTGCGCCGGGGGCGGGGGCGGCGGAGTCACCACCGGGTCGGGCCGCGGCGGGGCGCTGCCGCACCCGGCCAGCGTCAGTCCGGCCACAACGGCCATGGAAAGCGCCAGCATCTTCCAAAACGCTTCCAATGATGAAACCTTAAGTCCTGACATGAGGTCCGATATCCCTGATCCGCGGCGGCAAGACGCCATAAGCTGGCCGAAGCCCGACCCATCCTTGGCGCCGGGACTTTATATCGTCTCCACGCCGATCGGAAACCTCCGCGATATCACCTTTCGCGCATTGGATGTTCTGGCCGGCGCCGACCTGATCCTGGCCGAGGACACCCGCATCACCCGCCGCCTGCTGGAAACCTATGGCGTGACCACGACCATGCGGGCCTATCACGACCATAATGCGGCGGAGATTCGTCCCGAAATCATCGCGCAACTGGAAGGCGGCGCGCGCATCGCGCAGGTCTCCGACGCCGGCACGCCGCTGGTCTCCGACCCCGGCTTCAAGCTGGCGCGCGACGCCATAGACGCCGGAATCGGCGTCATCCCGATCCCCGGCGCATCCGCCGCGCTGGCAGGCCTCGCCGCCGCGGGCCTGCCAACCGACGCTTTTCTTTTCGCCGGGTTCGCCCCGCCCAAATCCGGCAAGCGCGCGGCGTTTTTTGAGACCTTCGTCCGCGTCCCGGCGACGCTCATCTTCTATGAATCCGGCCCGCGTCTGGCCGACAGCCTCGCCGCCATGGCCGATGTTTTCGGCCCGCGCCCGGCGGCCGTCGCCCGCGAACTGACCAAGCGGTTCGAGGAAACCGTGCGCGGCGACCTGCCGGACCTCGCCGCCCGCTACGCCGAATCCGGCGCGCCCAAGGGGGAAATCGTCGTGCTGGTCGGCCCGCCTTCGGAGGCCGAGGCCGAATGGGACGACGCCCGCATCGACACCGCCCTGAAAGAGGCGATGGAGGCCGACTCGGTGAAGGACGCCGCCGCCGTCGTCGCGAAAGCCAGCGGCCTGCCCCGGCGCGACCTCTACCAGCGCGCGCTTGCCCTCAAGAGCCGCGCGTGAGCGGCGCCGCCGCGCGCCGCCGCGCCGAACGCCGCGGCGCCTGGGGCGAAATCGCCGCCGCCGCCCTGCTGATGCTCAAAGGCTATCAGATCGTCGCCCGCCGCCGCCGAACCGGTTTCGGCGAGATCGACCTGATCGCCCGGCGCGGCGGGGTTCTGGCCTTTGTCGAGGTGAAAACCCTGGCCAGCGCCGCGGCCCGCGCCGACCCCGTGCGTCCGCGCCAGATGGCGCGCACCGCCCGCGCCGCCAGCGTTTTTCGCGGCCAGCGCCCTGATCTGGCCCGATTGGATATGCGATATGACTGGGTGATTGTGGCGCCGTGGCGCTGGCCGGCGCATCATGCTGATGCGTGGCGGCCTGATTCGCCCGACCTGGCGCATCTGAACTGAACCATTCTGGAAGGGGAGGCCCGCCCATGCTTCGCTTGATACTTCCGCTCGCCGCGCTGGCGCTTGCCGGCTGCACCTCCACGGTCGGCCTGTTCACGGCCGAGCGCACCGGCAACCAGACCCTGCAGGACGTCAACGCCACCATGGCGATCAAGACGCGGATGAGCCGCACCGAGGACTTCTATCTGAAAGACGTCGATGTGGAGATTACGGAGGGCGTCGCCCTTCTCACCGGGGAGGTGCCGCGCCCCGAAGACAAGATCGAGGCGGAGCGCATCGCCTGGACCTCCGATTATGTCGATCAGGTGGGGAACGAGATCCATGTCGGCGCCCGCGACACCTTCAAGGCCAGCGCCCGGGACGAATTCATCACCGATCAGGTGCGCGCCCGGCTGCTGGCCGACTCTGGCGTTCGCAGCGTGAACTACAATGTAGAGACCCATCAGGGCGTGGTTTATCTGCTCGGCGTGGCGCGCAGCCAGGTCGAGCTGGACCGCGCCTCCCAGATCGCGAGCCTGGTGCCCGATGTGGAAAGGGTCGTGACCTATGTCCGGATCGAGGGCCAGTAGATGAGCTTGCGCGTCGCCGTCCAGATGGACCCGCTCGAGTCGGTCGATATAGAGGCCGACACGACCTTCGCCCTGATGATGGAGGCGCAGGAGCGCGGCCACCAGCTCTTCGTCTACGGCCCGGAGGCCCTGACCTGGGGCGCGGGCGAAATCCGCGCCCGGGCCCGCCCCGTCGAGGTGAAGCGCGAAAAAGGCAATCACGCCGCCTTCGGCGCGGACACAACGCTGGATCTGCGGGAGGACGCGGATATCGTCCTGATGCGGCAGGACCCGCCCTTCGACATGTCCTACATCACCGCGGCGCACATTCTGGAAATGCTGCACCCGGACACCTTCGTGGTGAACGATCCGTTCTGGGTCCGCTCTTCGCCGGAAAAGATCCTGCCGCTGGATTATCCGGACCTTATGCCGGAAACCCTGATCAGCCGCGATGTCCGCGAAATCCGCCAGTTCCGCGACCGTCTCGGCGACATCATCGTCAAGCCGCTCTACGGCAATGGCGGCGCCGGCGTCTTCGCGCTGAAACAGGGCGATTCCAATCTCTCCTCCCTTTTGGAAATGTTTTTCCAGATCAGCCGCGAACCGGTCATCGCCCAGGCCTTCCTCCCGGATGTCTCGAAGGGCGACAAGCGCGTCATCATCATCGACGGCGAACCGATCGGCGCCATCAACCGCGTCCCGCAAAAGGGCGAGGCCCGCTCCAACATGCATGTCGGCGGCAAGGCCGAACCGGATGAACTGGACGCAGAGGACCGCCACATCTGCGCGGCCATCGGCCCGATGCTGAAAAAACGCGGCTTCATCCTGGTCGGCATCGACGTCATCGGCGGCAAGATGACCGAAATCAACGTCACCTCCCCCACCGGCATCCAGGAACTCAAACGCTTCTCCGGCATCGACACCGCCGTCGCCTTCTGGGACGCCGTCGAACGCCGCATCGCCATGAAAGACTGGCCGCTCAGGCCCGATACTGAAGCGACGCCGCGTTAGAATAAGGAAATAGCGCCGGGTTTCCGGAGGAAATTCGCGCCTTCTCGACCCCGCCTTAGAGACGCCCTTCCGGGCTCCTCAGGCTAAGGGATGGGTGTGAGATTCTTGTTTCCCTTGCCCATTCCATCACCCTCCCCCTGAGGAGCCGCGCTGAAGGCGCGGCGTCTCGAAGGGCCGGGAAAGCAGGGACAAAAACAGAAATATCAGACCGGCCTTCAACCTGCCCCATACTCCCTCCTGTTCGCTGCCGCGAGGGACCATGAGCTCGGGTCGCATGGGGCGGGGAACGGCGCCGGAGGTGTCGCGGGAGGAGACCTTGCCCGATGACCGCTCCGGCCTGTCGGAAGGGACTGCGAAGGAAAAACGGTCGCAAGGCCAACTTCAGGCAGGTTCAAACGTCAGCGGCGCGCAGCTTCGGTTCGCAAAGCACTCAATAAGTACATACGGCCAGCGTCCGAAACGCGCGCCGCTTCCCTCACTTGCTCATGCCTCCGAGGTCACAGGACCTGCGGAGCTTTCGGCGCATCCTCCCCCCAGAGTCCCTGGAATTGGCGCAGCCAATATCCGGGGTCCAGAGATGGCGGGACCGCCGCAAACTGGATCCCGGACATCCGCTGACGCGGATTCCGGGAGCAAAAAAGAGGAGGAAGCACCCAAAGTGTTGGCGCCGCCGCCTCACTCCAGCAGGCGCGGTCCCGGGCCGTCTTCGGACAGCACGTCGCCGGGGTTGCGCAAGGGGCAGGCCTTGATGGACAGGCAGCCGCAGCCGATGCAGCCGTCCAGATTGTCGCGCAGCCGGGTCAGCGCCGCGATCCGCGCGTCCAGGCTCGCCCGCCAGGCTTTCGACATGCGGGCCCAGTCCGCGGCGTCCGGCGTGCGGCCGGCGGGCAGGGCGTCCAGCGCCTCGCGGATCTCGGCCAGCGAAACGCCCAGACGCTGCGCCGTCTTCACCACCGCCACGCGCCGCAGCGCCTCGCGCGGATAGCGCCGCTGATTGCCTTCGGTGCGCCAGCTCGCCAGCAATCCTTCCCGCTCATAAAAGTGCAGGGTGGAGACCGGGACCCCGCTGCGCCGCGCCAGTTCGCCGACGCTCAAGGGGATGTGGCGCTGCCCGGGTTTTATCTTCGCCATGGCTATTGACCTCAACTTTACTTGAGGTTCTATGCCTTCACGCTCCAACAGGGACAACACCGGAGCGCATGCCGCCATGTCAGTGAATTTCAGGGCCGAAGCGGGCCTT